>PMLF01000062.1 GCA_003158755.1 Elusimicrobiota bacterium
CCGTTACGACGGCGGCCATAAGCACGATCCCTTTTTGACGGACACGGTGGGGAAGTTCGTCACCTTCGTCCCCTTCTGCCCCGAAATGGAAATCGGCTTGGGCGCGCCCAGGGAATCCATCCACCTCACGTCCTCATCGGAAGGCGTGCGGCTGGTGGGCGTCAAGAGCGGCCGCGACCTAACCGACCTCATGCGGACTTATGCGGAGAAGAAGGCCTCGGAGCTGGAACGGAAGGACCTGTCGGGGGCCATTCTCAAGAGCAATTCTCCCAGTTGCGGAATGGAGCGGGTGCGGATACACGGAGAAGCCGGACCCCCTGCCCGCAACGGCCGGGGGTTGTTCGCCCAAGGGCTGATGGAGAAGCTACCCCGGCTGCCCGTCGAGGAAGAGGGGCGGCTCAACGACCCGGCGCTCAGGGAAAACTTCTTTGAGAGGGTCTTCGCCTACCGGCGTAGCCGGGACTTCTTCTCCACCGATTGGGGGGTGGGGGATTTGGTGGCGTTTCACACCCGAGAGAAACTGCTGGTCATGGCCCACGCCCCCGCGGCCTACGTTAGCCTGGGCCGTTTGGTGGCGCTCGCCAAAGGGCAACCGCGGGCCGACCTGGCCGCCCGATACGAAACGGATTTGATGGAAGCCTTGAAGACCCCCGCTACCGCGCGCCGCCACACCAACGTCCTGCAGCACATGGCCGGCTATTTCAAAAAGCTCCTGACGGCGGACGAAAAACAGGAACTGGCCGGCGTCATCGAAGATTTCCGTTTGGAACTGTTGCCCCTGGTGGCCCCCCTGACGCTGATGCGCCACCACGCGCGAAGGTTCCAAACCGCTTATCTGCTGGATCAATCCTACGTCGATCCGCATCCTAAGGAATTGATGCTGAGGAACCATGTGTGAGTGATACGGGGACAAAAATGGAACCCGCAAACCTCGATTGTCCTAAATGCGTCGGGAAGCTTGACGCCGTCACCGTCGACCAGACGGCGATCGATGTGTGCTTCATTTGTCATGGGGCATGGTTCGATGTCGGCGAGCTGGACAAGGTCCTGAAAGTGGAGGACGGGTTCTTTCGGAACTTCGGCGACCAGGCGACGCTATTCGATAAAGCGGCGGTGGTGGATGATTTCAACGCCAAGATCGGACGCTGCCCTCGTTGCGGCGGGACGATGGCGCAAAAGAAGTTCAAGGGAACAGTCATCGACCAATGCCCCCAGGATCACGGCATTTGGCTGGACGGCGGGGAATTGCAGAATGTCATCATCCATGACCTCAAGATTAAATACGGCATATTCTGGGTCGTCGTTTTTGTCCTCATGATTGCGTTGAGCAGAGGCAGGGTTCTGGGGCTCCTCTTCAACAGCGCGTCGTTCGGGAAGGGCCTTTCTGGGGGCGCTGGGGCGTCGGACTCGTTTTAGGTGCCGTGATAGGGGGACGTACAACTGTTCATTACGGACCGAGGCTTTGAGACCAGAAAACTGAGAAGTGAACGGGAACGTAAGCGAGCGGAGACAGATAAAGATGGGAATGCCTAATCTCTCGACGGTACTTTGCGTCTTGGCGGCGGCTATTTTGGCTGGCTTTAAAGATCTGAACGCTTAACTTCCCCTGTCACCTTATGGTGATATTAACCGCGACCGCCGTGATTCTCGGAATGGCCATGATAGCCACCCCCACGCCCGCCTCCTCGGTGCCCACCCTCGCCGATATACAGCGCGCACCCCGCCGTTTGTAAGGCAAGCAAACAGGCAAGGATGAACTTCAAAGTCTGGATTCGCATATAGATCCCAATCCCCCACATTTCCTAAATCTCCCTTCAATAATTAGGACATTTTGCGGGGGGGATGGTTACAGCGCGGCAGCCCTCGGGTGACGCGCTAAAATATAGTTAAATTAGTCGAATTATTCGTGTTGCATAACTTTACTAACTTTTACGGGTACCGGAGACTTACCTTTAGTTTATTTAGGTCAGGCGATGGATTTTGTGAAAGTTTCTCGGCGCGGCGCGCCGGACAGTCTTCGGGAGGTGAAGAAAAGTGATCCTCATAATCCCCATAGGAAAGAACACCAGCCTCGCCAAAATGCCGTGGATCACCCTCGGGTTGATCCTGGTGAACGTCGCCGTTTTTCTCTTGGTGTGGCCGGACGAAAAAAAGCACCTGATCAGCCGAAGCCCGGACAGCCCCCTGTTCGAATCGGCGGCGGACCTGGTGGACTTGGCCAGCTCCCGCGAGTCGCCGGTGCCGGCAAATGAAAAGTCCATCCTGAAGATCGAGCGGTTCAAATACAGTTTTCCCACCGTCCGGGCGGACGAGGTGTTTTCCTCCATCAACGAACACCGTTTCGACCTGGGCCTTGCCTTCCGCGAGAATTGGGAGGAAATCTACTTCGAGTACGGGAACGCGAAAAGCGAGTTCGACCGGGACGGCACGCCTTGGACGTCCCTCTACGAAAAGTACGGCGTCAGTCAGAGGAGGCCCTGGTTCCCGACGCTCCTCACCCATCAATTCCTCCACGTGGGGTTCCTGCACCTCTTCTTCAACATGCTTTTCCTGTGGATCGTTGGTTGCAACGTCGAGGAGCGCTGGGGGCCGTTGATCTTCCTGGCCCTTTATCTTTCCGGCGGCGCGGTCGCGGCGTGGGTGCAAAGCACCGTCTTCAGCGCCGGCAACCGGTATCCGTTGGTGGGGGCTTCGGGGGCCATCGCGGCCATCATGGGGGCGTTCCTCGCGCGCCACTCGGACATCCGCATCAAGTTCTTTTACTTCGCCTGGGTGAAATGGGGGCAATTCTCGGTGCCGGCCTGGGTGGCGCTTCCGCTCTGGGCCCTGGGGCAATTTTTCTCGGGCCAATCTTCCCTCGAGTCGATGACCGTTGGCGTGGCTTATTGGGCGCACCTGGGCGGTTTCGGCTACGGCTTGCTGTCCGGCCTGGCCATCCGCGCAAGCGGCGTCGCCGGCCGTTGGGAAAAATCCGCGGAACAAACGCCCGTTGAGCTGAACCGGCGGACCGATCACGCCCGCCTCGTCCTTATGGAAGGGAAAGCGTTGAACGCCCTGTATCTTTTTAAGGAGATCTTGGAACAGGATCCCGGTCACGTGGAGGCGACGGCGGGAATGTTGGCCGCCCAAGAACAGCTCCAGCTGATCGCCGACGGCTGCCATACCGCGGTCCAGGTGATCCGGTCGGCCTGCGCCTCCGGCCGGCAAGACCGGGCCTCGGAGAGCTACCGTCGCTGGAAGGGCCCCCTCCAGTCCGCGGATTTATCCGAAACCGAAACGATGGCCTTGGCCCAAAGCCTCGAATCCCTGCGACTGTGGGAAGACGCGGCGACCTTTTACCGCTCCATCATCGAAAAGAGGAAGGACTCTCCTTTTCGCGGCAAAGCCCTCTTCGCCGCCGGGCAGATCCTCAAGAAGCGCCTGCGAAAGCCGGAGGAAGCGGCGGTCTACTTCCAGCAGCTCCTTCAACAACCCCACGTCGTCGATTGGGGACACCTGGCCCAAGCCGAGTTGGGAACCGGGAATTCCGGGGACAGCGTATAGATTTACGGTGATCGTTCAAGGGGTCGAAGAAGGCCGCTCCTTCAAGGAAAAATATATTCTCACACGGAACGTTTGTTCGAGGAGAGTTTCGTCTTGCCCATTCCACAGGAGCGTACTCAGGGTTCGATCATGTCCGCGCCCGGCTCAAAACGGTGTTTGTTTTCATTGGCCCCTTGTTTGACGGTAACTTTGTTATGGGGGAGTGTTTGCAAAACACTTGCGGCGGACACTCAGGAAGTGCGATTGAAGGCGCAGGGAGGGTCCATGAACAATATGGTTTTGCGGCGGCTCGGCCCGGCGTCGCCCGGACGACAATTCAAACGCGACGCCAAGCCGAGCAACGAAGTTGTGGATACGAACCCGATTGTCTTATGGGGGCGGGACAAGCCCGCGGCCATCTTGTATTTGCGACAGGAAGAGGGGGCGATCATTCTTAAACAGACGATCGCCAAGATGACCGGCCCCGGCTTGGACGCGGGTTTCTTGCGGGATATGTTCCATGCCTACCCGATCCGGTATCAAAAAATCATGCTGACCGAGATGGTCAATCCGACGGTGCCGAACAGCTTTCTCACCGACTGCCTCGCCACGGCCGACGTGGACGGCGACGGAGTTGACGAGTTCATCCTCCCCCGCGTCAGGGGAGGATTCGAGGTCTATTCAACAAAGAAACTGCTGCGCCGCCGCTCCGGTGAAGGACGTCTGCCTCGCGGGTACTACTATGTCCCGAATCAGTCGATCACCGTCCATTTGAAAAACCGGGATGTGGTCTTCTACACCTCCAAGCTGGACAATCCGGTGAAGGAGAGAGGCAAAGAGGTGGAGCCGGGAGCTGAAACGCCGCCCTACGCCGTGTATCGGATCGACGACAAGGGCATCGCCAGGGTGTCCTTGCGGGGAGAGGCGGTCCCGCCCGAGGAAATAAGCGCCTTCGGCGCGCTCAATCGGCCCGGGTCCAACGACATAGACGAACTGCTCGTGGTCGCGTCAAGCGGATTCAGTCAACGCGAAGACCTGCTCTTCCGATACCGCCCTGACGGAACGGCCATCGGGACCGCGAAGGAATTCCCCGTTCCTATCCACACCGGGCTGGAATTCTTGTCGGCGCCGGAGAGCTCCTGCGCAATCCTGAGGGACGACGTGAAGGTTCACTTCATCACGCCGGAGAAACCGGCCGACTGGATAAAGACCGTGGATTTTGAACAGTTCGGCGGAAAAAACGCCGATATCGACGTAATGCACGTGGTCGACGCGAAGTCCGACCCCAAGGTGGTGGTCTCCATCCGGGAACGCCTGCCCAACGGACATGTTCAGACGACCGCCGATCTCTTCGCGGTGAACGCCGAGGGCCGCTGCTTCGCTCCGGAGCCGGGGGGCCGGGGCTGGCGCCCCCTTCCCGGACGCAAACCCTACCGCCGGATCGAGCCGCCGAGCCCCCTCCACGATTGGGTGGACATCCTGCCGGCGTCCGACGGGAGCGACGACCTGTTGATCGTCCATCGGCGCAAGGCCCAAATCAAGGAGCTCCCCGACGAGAAGATCCTCCCAATCGGCCAAAAGTTTTTGACGCCCAAAACACTACAGGACCTCAGGGACCAACGCAACGTCCATCTCCCCGGCGATATGTGGGTGGTTAAAGGGGCTGTAGAATATGAAAGGCAAACCACTGGCATCACCCAAGAAATCAAGACCGTGGACGACTGGAGGCGGCTCCTGCCTAAATCCTACGAAAAAGCGCGGGAGATCTGCGAAAGCCAATCGTTCACGTCTCTCGTCAAAGATAAACTGCTGGATCCATTGGCGTACGAAAAACCCGTGACCTCCGACATTTATCGAAACCTCGACGATTACCGCGCCTGGCTCGCCGGCCAGGCCATCGGGCCGGAAACCCGGTTCACGTTTTTGCGCGGAGACGTCGAAACGTCATGGGATGTTGAAGCCTCGGTGAGTTTCAACCGGAATTCCGTCGTTCCCGGCGATCCGGTTTTGTTTCGCTCTACGAAGAATGGCGTCACCATCGTTTTCAGCTCCGACGCATCAAAGTTCCCCGACCCGTGTGATAGTTATCCGGAGAAACACCTCCCGGGGTTCTACGTGCTCAGACCTTCTCCATGAACGGTTACGAATTATTGGATTAATCTTGTAAGATCAACGGATCTCATGATATTCGACTCGGAAATTGGAATCCCCATCGTCCGCGATCCTGAAAACTCCCTTCGGAGGGGACTCCTCACGACGGCGCGATCGACGGAACCCTCCTCGGCGGAGACGGTTTCATGAAGAAGGGATGCCTCGCCGCCTGCCATCCCGATGGATTGAATCGACATACGCGCCTCGGCGGCCCTCCCCGGATATGACCAAACGAAAATTGTCCCGAAGAGATTTCCAGCGGCTGTTTTCCAAGGGGAAGAATCAACACCCCTCGGAGAAACAAAAAGGCCCGGCTTTTCGCCCCGACTCCCGTCCGAAAGGGCAGACGCCTCACAAGGCGTCGGTCCCTCCAAGCCCCCGCGCGCCCCACCCGGCCAAAACCGTCGAGGGGAAGTTGGTCCTCAAAGGGGCCTTCGGTTTCGTCCTGTCGGAAACCCCGGGAGTTCCGGACTTGTACGTTCAAGGTCCGACGCTCCGTCTGGCCATGAACGGGGACCGCGTGACGGCGAAGCCCACGCCGTCCTCGGGAAACCGCCCGGAAGGAATCCTCGTCGGCGTCGTGGAGCGGGCCCGCTCTAACGTCGTGGGCGTGTTCCAAAAAACCGCCCAAGGACCTCGGCTCGTCCCGGAGGATAACTCCGAGGCCGTCCACCTGTTGGACATGGAAGGCCTCGACCCCCAAGAGGGCGATTTGGTCGTGGCGAAGATTTCCCGGTGGCCCACGACGGAAACGTCCGCCGGGGGGGAATTGATCGAGGTCCTGGGCCGGCGCACCAGCCCCGAAGTGGATCTAAAGGCCCTTCTGCGCAAGTTCGAACTTCCGGACGCGTTCTCGCCCGTGGTCCAATCCGAAGCCGAATCGTTCGGCGACCAAGTCCCCGAAGGGGCCTGGAAGGGCCGCGAGACGTTTTTCCACATCCCCGTTTTCACCATCGACGGAGCGGACGCCAAGGACTTCGATGACGCCGTTTCCCTGGAAACCCTCCCCGACGGCGGCCGCCGGCTGGGGGTCCACATCGCCGATGTCGCCCAGTACGTCGCTGAAGGCCGCCCTCTCGACCAGGAAGCCTACCGACGGGCCACCAGCGTTTACCTCCTCGGAACGGTGGTGCCCATGCTGCCGTTCCCTCTTTCCGACGGACTCTGCAGCTTGAGGCCCGGCGAGGTCCGTCTCACCCTTTCCTGCCTCATGGACTTGGACGACCAGGGCCGCCTGGTGTCGAGCAAAATCGTGGAGAGCGCCATCCGCAGCTCCAGGCGCTTCACCTACGAAGAAGTGGAGGCGATCCTCCAAGGGCGCCCCGGCGCCGACGCCCCCGCCGTCATCGAGACGGTCCAATCCATGGGCAAGCTCGCCCGCCGGTTGCGCGCGCTCCGTTTCAAAAGGGGCTCTCTCGATTTCGATTTTCCCGAAGCCAAAATCGTCGAAGACGCCGAAGGCCGCCCGGTGGACGTGGTCCGCAAAGAGCGGCTCGAAAGCCACCGCCTGATCGAGGAGTTCATGTTGATGGCCAACGAGACCGTGGCCACCGCCATGAGCCGGGCGCCGTTCCTCTACCGTATCCACGAAAAGCCGGACAACGCCAAATTGCAGAAGTTGGAGGAGATGCTCAAAACGGCGGGCGTCGTCGTCCCCCAGGGGTTTCGCGAGGGTCGCCCGATGGCGCTCCAGACCGTCCTGGAATCCGTGAAGCAATCACCCCTCGAACCCATGGTCCACATGATGGTCCTGCGAAGCCTGAAGCAGGCCGTCTATTCGGCGAGCAACGCGGGCCATTTCGGTTTGGCGTCGGCATGCTACACCCATTTCACCTCGCCCATCCGTCGATATCCGGACCTGATCGTCCACCGCATCGTAAAGGAACACCTGCGTCGCGCCTCCTCGCCGGAACGGCCGGACCATTGGAAAAATTATTTACCTCAGGCGGCCCTGTGGACCTCCGCGAGGGAGCGCGTCGCCGTCGAAGCGGAACGGGAGCTCATGGACTTGAAGAAGGTCCAGGTGATGGAAAAGCGCGTCGGTGAATCTTTCGACGGAGTCGTTTCAAGCGTGACCGCCTTCGGGATTTTCGTTCAATTGGATGAGGTGTTCGTGGAGGGACTGGTCCATATCTCCAATTTACGGGAGGACTACTACGTCTACGACGAACTCCGTTCCCTCCTCCGGGGACGGCGCACCAACCACGTTTTGCGCATGGGCCAAAAAGTGAGGGTAAAACTGGCCGCCGCCAACACCTCTAAACGCCAACTGGACTTCGAATTGGAACGGTCCCCCGCCGAACAAGGCGGCAAGCCCCCGGCCCCTATTCCATCTCCTCATCGGCCCGCCGCTCCCAAACACCCGGGCCATCAACGGCACGGGCACAACGCTCAAGGCCGCAACGCGCCGGGTCCTCATCCTCAAAACCAGAACCCCCGCCCGCACAAAAAACGCCGCCGTCATTGATGCATGTAAAAGCAATGTCCCACCCACC
>PMLF01000045.1 GCA_003158755.1 Elusimicrobiota bacterium
CACGCCGAAGATCGAAAAAGTGGATACCCAAAATGGTTCGGCCTACCTTTCCGTCTTCACTCAAGAAAAATCCCCCCTGGAGATACTCTTCGAGGGCCAGAAACTGTTCCTGGCCGACAGCTCGGTCCGAGGGATCAAGTCCGGCGAAGCGGCCTTGGAGGCGACGGGGCTTGAGGTATTGAAAAAGGGGGATGTCGCCGAAGCCTCGGAATATTTGAAGCAAATGGCTCCGAAGCTTTTCGCCAAGGGCGGCGAATTGTCGGCGAAAATAACGCCGAAGGGCATCGCTTTGAAGTTGTCCGTTCCCGATCAGAAATCCATCGAGGTGGAAATGGAGGCGGGAGCCGANNAAAAACGGCTGGCCGAGATTTGTCGTACGTTGGTCGCCGCCAAGGTCTTTTTGGGAATAATTCCTCGACTTGAACATCCATTTTTCGAGGGTTTGTTATCAAAGGACGTTGAAGGGTGGCTCCCGGCTCTGGCCCTCCACGAAAACGGATCCGCCCGCGACGTCGCCCTCCGCCTCATCGGCATGATGGGCATCGCCCTTAGGGAAGCCGAAGCCGCTTCTGTGGAGGGAGCGACCGAAGTATCGATCAAAGAAGCCAACATAGTCGCCCACGCGGTTTACAACGACCTCGCGACGAAATTCGGCTGGCCGCTGCTGGCTATTGGGAGGGCGCCCGGCTCAGGGATCCACGCCGGTCCTGCCTCGGTTTCTTCGCCGGGAAAGATGGGAAGACGATCCATCATCAAGAGGATCGTCTTTCGCCTGGTCCCCGTCGTCTTCTCTCGCCGCGATATCTCCGATGACGCAGTCGTCTCCTCCATCATGAGAGAAAAGCATTTTATATTCCCGCTGATGTTCGTCGGCCTGTCTCCATTATTCCCCGATCAGTCCCGGCGGGTGGCCCGCCTCTACGCCTATTTGCGATACGTTGACGATACGGTGGACGAAGGCGGATTGAGCCTGGAGGAAAAGAAACGGTTTTTGGAGAGGCAGCGACACCTCCTGGCGAGCGCCTCCGATGGTGACTTTTCCGAACCGACCACGAATGCGTGCGAGTGCGCGCTGCTCCTCTTCGCCCGGGAGTCTCCGGGGTTGTTCCTCTCCATGAGGCCTTCCGTGGAGGAAATCTTTTCGACCATGGACATGGACCTCCGCATGCAGGCGGGGGAATTGCTCCCTGGAGAGGAACTTCGGAGGTACAATCGGATTTCGATCCTTTCCACCTTCCGGCTGTCCATATGGGGAATGACCGGAAAACCGGCGGCCGCCACCGATCGCCTCGCCGAATTGGCGGAGGCGTGCAACGAAATGGGTTACCTGAAGGATTTCGCGGAGGATTTTGAATCGGGAATTATCCGCATCGGTCGGGAGGACGCGGAGAAGTTCGACCTTGTTTTCCGGAACGGTCGCCCCGTGATCAACGATCATTTGCGTCGCTGGTTCCTGACCAAGAGGGGGGAGATCGCCGACCGGATTGACTCCCTGACTCCCGAAATTTGGCGCCAACCTCTTCCATCGGTCGGAGGGCGTTTCTTTCCGGGGTTCCTCGTCAATCTCCTTGTCAAAGCTGGTTCTTATCTCTACTTAAGAAGGACCCTTTCCTCTTTTCGAAAGATACCCTTTCCTCTCCAGGCGTCCGAGGAGGCGGTTTCGGCGGCCGTGCCGATCGATGAAATGACTGATGCGAGTTCCGCCCTGGCCTTCGTAAACACGGCGATCCACCGAGTGTTTTCCGGACAAGGCGGCGAGGACGAATTTCGAAATATCCTGAAGGCCCTCCGGCTTCGGGACCAGGTGGTGGACGAGACGATCTTCGAGTTCTTCCTCACGGAATCGAACCCGCTCGGAGATCCGAAGATTCGAAGCCGGGCGCTGACGATGATTTTTGTGGCCTTGGTCTGGGGTCAAAGGGAAGACTTGATCCGCTACATGAGGATCCTCGCTCCGGACTTCGATCGAATACGGGATGAGCGTTGGAGGGGGAAAATCTTCAGGGAATTGCTGATGGGATTGAAAAGGAACGCTGATTTCCGCGAGGTCCTGGTTTCCCTGAAAGACGATCCCGACCGAAAAGTCGCCGCCCTCGCTGGCGAGGTCCTCGTGAAGGCCGCGGAGGGAGCTTTCGTTGAAACTTCCCGGCGGGCGGCCGAGGCGGTGGCCCGGCTGGAGGCGGCCCNNGCGGCCGCGGCGAAGGTCGACCGTCCGGGGGAAAAGGCGTCCGTTGAAGAGGTGAAAAAGAGTTTGGAAGGCGCCGACCCGCTCCCCGCCTTGAAAGCGGCGGAATCTCTCGGAGTCGCTTCTCCCCGGTCGATCGCGTGGCTCCTGGTGTTGGAGGGGAATGATTCTTCACGGGAGGTGTTGGGAAAGTTAGAGAAATTCATTGACCGTCCCTCCGATGTTCCCATCGGAGAAATCCCCGTTTGGGCCAACGTTGGTCTGGCGGCGGAAGGGGCGACGACCTGGGAAACCACGTATAGTTCCCTCGGGATGGGTCGCACCAGCACGGTGGCGGAAGGAAGGACGGCGGCCGGAGTTCCGGTCGCCGTGAAAATAGGGAGGGGCTCCAGAGGCCAATTGAATCCGTTGAGCCATGAATACGGCGTTCAACGGGAGCTTCAGGATCATCCCGGGATTCTAAAAGCATGGGGGGTCG
>PMLF01000260.1 GCA_003158755.1 Elusimicrobiota bacterium
CCCACGCGGCATTTCCTGCTAGCGCGGTCAGCTTTCGCCGGGATGACGGCTAAATGGCATTGCCCGGACCCCCCTTTTTCAAAGGGGGGAAACTAAATTTGCAACCGTCTCCACCCCCATGACCGGGCTAAAGCTCTTCCCGCTTTTGGCACAGGCATTGGACTACTTCCAATTCATTCCCGTCGAACCAGACCACGTCGCAGGGAACGCAGACGTCGATTTCGATGGAATGGGGGTAAATGGCGGTGAAAGGCTTTCGGACCATGGGGCGGTTGCAAAGGGGACAGTCGATCAACTTTTCCGAGCCCGCTTTCCACGGCTTGTGAGCCAGGATGTCTTGGGCCGTTTTTTTCACGCCCTCGGAAAACTCCATGTTCTCCCGGGCCAAGAGGCGGGGAACTTTTTCTCGAATGACCAAATGTCCCCCGCACGAACCGCACTTCCACACGGGAGTCCCTTCGAAGTAGACCCGCTCCAAGCTCATACGACAAAGGGAACACGCGGCATTCACCGGGGAAAGCGGCGATTCCCCTTTGAGGACCGGCTCGAGCTCTTGCCATTCTTGGGCGGGTTTGGCGCGGTCGTCGTCCCCCCGCTTGACCCACGTCGACGGAGAAAAACCGGGGAACGCCGCCAACTTCGAAGGCTCGAACGGGCCCCGCCATTCCCCGTCCAGGAGAACGCGCCAAAGCGTCGATTCCGGGGGCTCGATGGGAACGGCGGTTTCGGCCTCCTCCTTGGCCCGCCCTTTGGCGCCGGACTCCATCGTTTCGAGGCCGACGTGGGCCATCGCCAGGAGCGTTTGGATCCGACGGGCCGTGGGCGGATGGGTGGAATAGACCCCCGAAAACAATTCCCCCTCCGGAGCCATCGACCGGGGAGTCACGATGAACACGGGCGCGATGCGCTCCATGGGAAGGTCGTCGCCCCCGAAACGGAGGGAAATCAAATGAAGGGCCTCGGCCAGGCTCAAGGGGTCCCGGGTCAAACGCACGGCCGTGGCGTCGGCGCGCTGCTCTTTTTCCCGGGAAATGAAGAGGTTGAGGAAAAAGGAAAGAAAATCGACGATCAAAAAGGGAGCCGTCAGGGCGAGGAAAATAAATTCCCACATCGGCAGCCACGACAATTTATTTCCCATCTCTTTCCGGGCGGAGGCCCCGAAGGCGCCGGCCAGGGAACACGTGACCGTGACCGTCAAACAATCTCCCCATAAAATATGGGCGGCCTCGTGGGCCACCACGGCTTCCAACTGGCGGCGGTTGAGTTCCACGAGCAAGCCTTCCGTCACGCCGATGACGGACCGTCTTTCGGTGTCGGTCAAGGCGAAGGCGTTCAAGGATTGGCTGTTGACCACGCGGCCTTCGAACGGCCGCCCGCCCGACGCGGCGGAGATTTCCTCCAGGATGTTTTGGAAGAGGTGGTGGTAACGGTCTTCCCCGTCCAAGGGCCTCGCTCCCATCAAAGACAGGATGCGGTCCACCATGCCGTAAACGGACGCGATCCAATGGAGCCCGGCGGCGAGCAAAGCGAAACCGAAAATTTTCACCAAGGTCAGGGACGGCGGCAACCGGGGAGAAATAATTTGGCGGACGGCCTCGAAAAGGAGGTGGAAAGGGACGTGGAAATACAGGCCGGGAATGGGGATGCGGCTGAACACCGCTTCGTAGACGTTACGGACGTAGACGCCGGCGACGAAATAGAACAGGACCAGGGTCAGGAACAACGCCTGGATCGTCCGGCTCTTCTCCTTCTCGATTTCAAAGAAGGAGAAACCCATCTACGTCAATTTTCCGACCAAAAGGGTCATCCCCGTCTCCGGGTCCATCCGCCCGGTCTTGAGCGCTTCGTCGGCGGCGGCGAGGGTTTCCAGGGCCTCCATGAGTTCGTCCCATCCGTGGGACTCCAGCGCCCGCTCAAACGCCTGTTGGGGGGTGCGCGTTCGGATCCACAAACGTTCCCACATTTCCTGCGTCGGCACGCCCTCAGACTTGAGCGCTTTCCCCATGAGGAGTTTCTGGTAAGCGCGGGCGAGTTGGGGCAGCAGGGACTCGGGCGCCTGGCCCTGAGCTTTGAGCACGCCCATGAGCTCCAAAGCTTTGGTCTTGTCCCGGGACCAGAGGGCCCGCTCCCATTCCATGAACTGGAGCGTTCGGTTTCCCCCCGACGAAGCCTCCACGTCGGCGGCCTCGACGACGGGACTGTCTTTCACGTACAACGCCAGCTTCTCGATCTCCTGGGCCAGGTCCGGCAGGTTGGGGCCAACGGCCTCCAGCAGGGCCCGCGCGGCGTCGGGTTTCATGGTCTTTCCCGCCGTCCGAGCGCGCTCGATGATCCACCGGGGAAGCTGGTCCTCGAAGGGGACCCAGAAGGTTAACTCCTTTCCGGCCGCCCGGGCCGCCCGAACCAAGGCGCTGCGGCCTTCGGCTTTCTCGTCCCACAAGAGCACCAGGCAATTGACGGGAGACGGTTTTTCCAGGGCTTCGGCCACGATCTCGGCCTCGTCCGTCGACAGTTCATGGGCCCGGCGCACCAGGACCAACCGCCCGCCGCCCAAGAACGGCAGGGTGTGGTAGGCGTTGACGATGGAACCGGCGGAGGCGGTCTCTCCGTCGAATTTGTCGACGTTCAGGCCGAGGTCGCCGTCTTTGATGAAGTGTTTGAGAAGGAGGCTGACCGCCTCTTCTTTTTGAAGGGTGTCAGGTCCCGCGAAGAAATAGACGGGGTCGAAAGACCCCGCCGCCCAACGGGCCGAAAGGTCCGCCAATGAATCGCCTTTCGCGGCGTAGGCCATTATTGAAACCTTTGATAATAATGCCCCAGGCACCGCTCACCCTGAGCCTGCCGAAGGGTGAGCCTCCTCCTCGGAAATCGCTCATGCTTCGACAAGCTCAGCATGAGCGGTGGCAGAGCATTGTTTTTACAGGCATCAATAGATCCTCAGTAAGGAGCCGGCGGGGCATCCCGTTTGAGAGGGGCGGGCGCGGGTTTCTCCGGAGCGGGCGTGGCGGCCGGAGGATTTGTTTGGGGGGAAATTTTCTTTTCGCTGGCGCCCGTCACGGAGCCGAACCCTTCGACGATTCGCGTCACGACGTCGTGGGCGAACCGTTCCCACAACTGGTCCCGAGCCTCATCGTCCGTCATGCCTCCCGGCTGGGTGGAAACGAAATACTGGAATTCTTGGTCCAGATTCTTCTCTTCCCACAGGACCTTATTCTGCACGCGATCGAGGAAACCGATGTTCATGACCACCATCAGCCGAACTTCCTTGACGACGTTGCTCGCGTCGTAGCTGAGCGGTTCGAACAAGATCCGCCCGATTTCCCCGTAGAGGACGCCGTCGGCGTCCTTCTCGTCGTTGACGCAGGTAAATCGTCCGTCGAGGATCAGCTCGTTCTGTATCCCCAGGCGCAGTTTGTCCTCCCACCCCACGACGTCGTGGCCGGGCGCCTCCACGCTGCGGACGATGGGGCGGATGGCGATCTTGCGGACGTGGGTGGGAAGGAGGGAGGCGGAGGGACCGGAATAGTATTCGTTCGGACCTCCGCAACCAGCGACAAGGCAAAAAGAAAGTAAAAAGGTAAAAGGTAAAAGGTAAAAGTGAGGAAGGGATCCAATATATCGCAACGGTTTTTTCATAACTTTTTCCTTTTTACTTTTACCTTTTGCCTTGTCGTTCATCGCGGCTTCACCGCGAAGCTTACCATCTTTCCGGGCACGACGATTTCCTTCATGATTTGGGCTCCTTTGAGGGCCTCGGCGATTTTGGGCAGGGCCTTCGCCGCCGCCAAGGTCTGGGCGGCCGTGGCGCCCGCGGGCACGGTCACCCGGCCTTTCACCTTGCCGTTGATCTGGACGGGAAGCTCGACGGAATCCTCGCGGAGGAGCGCCGGGTCCGCCACGGGCCATTTTTCCCGAAGGAGGGAGTTTTTATGGCCCAATCCCGCCCACAATTCTTCGGACAGGTGGGGCGCGTAGGGCGAAAGCAGGAGCGCCAAGACTTCCACGTCCTCCCGGGACACGCCGCCGGAGAGGGCGTTCACGTATTCCATGAGGGCCGAGATGGCCGTATTGAACTTGAACCCCTCGGTCCGCTCGGTCACGGCTTGGATGGTGCGGTGGCGGACCTTGAGGTTCTTGTCGGCGGGAACCGACGGGATGGCGACGCCCGCGCGCCAGGCGCGGCCCAGGAACCGGTACACGCCCTCGATCGTCCGCATGTCCCAGGGCTTCTGGGCCTCGAAGTCGCCCATGAACATCTCGTAGAGCCGCATGGTGTCCGCGCCGTATTTGGCCACGACATCGTCGGGGCTGACGACGTTCTTCTTGGATTTGGACATCTTCTCGATCTGCTCTTTCAATTCCTCGCCGGTGGTAGACAGCTTGGGCTTACCCGCCGCCGTCCCCTCGGCACCCGGGCTAGCGCCCTTGAAATCGATTTCATCGTAACCGTGATAGGCCCCCAACTTATCCTGGTAGCTGAAGGCCAGGATCATTCCCTGGTGACGGAGCCTCTTGTAGGGCTCCTTCGTCGAGACGAGTCCTAGGTCGAAGAGGACTTTGTGCCAAAAGCGGGAATAGAGGAGGTGCAAGACGGCGTGCTCCGCCCCGCCCACG
>PMLF01000290.1 GCA_003158755.1 Elusimicrobiota bacterium
CGGTTCTTGGGTTACCGCGTTATTGGGCGCGGTGATGGGTTTTGTCGTCGGGGTTGTTCCTCACGAGTTGGCCCACTTCTTTTCGATGAAAGGAAAGGCCGGCCTCCGAGTGGACCGCACCGGTGTTTTCGTTAACCGCGAAGACGGAAAGCCTCCCACGTTCCTCCAGTCCCTGGCCGGGCCTCTGACGGGGTTGCTGGCGGGTTCCCTGACGCTGGCGGCCGCCATCCTTTGGCCTCACATGGCGCTGCTCCTCGCGCCGGCGGCCATCGGGGCCATCGGGATGAACCTTTGGTCTCTTTCTCCGTCGGGTGGTGACGGCGCGAAGATTTTTCCCCGAGCGGCGGCTTGGGCCCGCGCGTCGATCCGTCTGAAACTACCGTTCCTCTCCCCCCGGGTCGCCACCGGAACTAGTTTGGGATTGAATCAGGTCGTTTCCGCGAGTCGCCGGGTTGTCGCGGCGGCGGAACTCGCCGCCGGCCCCGAGAGCGTATCCAATGCCGTTTCCCAATTGACTCCTGGGCAAGCCGTTCCGGGTCTTGGACTGCCGGAAGTCAGCGCCGTGGCCGGACCTTCCTTGAACGCCCAATCCCGGCAAGCCGTCGAGCGCATGCGGGCATTTCAAAATCTTGACATGCTGGCGGAATATGCGCTCGTGGGGACGGAAGGCCGTCCCGGGTCCGCAACGATAAATGATTTGGCAATGGCGCAACTCGCCAGTTTCCATTTGGCCGATCCGGCGACGTTGGCCGATCTTAGCGGCAAAGTCGATTCAATCGCGACCGCGTTACGGGGTATTCTTGATGCCCGCCAAGCCACACCCAGCCAATTGCAACGCTTGGCCCTGGCCGTGGGCGCGGTGCCGGAGTTCTCCGATGTCTTGACCGCCGCGGCCGATCAGGTATTGACGGTGGTTCATGAAAATACCACAAAGCCTTGGTCGCCGGAAGCGCGGCAGGCCTTCGCCGCCGTCGTCGCTTTGGGGGCTACCCTCACGGCTCCGATCGACGTCCAAGTTAATAACGGCGCCCGTTTGGTCGATCTCACCGGAGACGAGGGGAATCTTCCGTCCGCCTCCGTGCTCGCCAGGGTCCGGGCGGATACCGAGCTTCGTAGGCCGGTCGTCGTTCGCTCGAGGGACGTCAACGCGTCCCGAGCGGCTTTCGGCGATTTGCAAAGTTCCATTCACTTCATTCAAGCCGGGGAGCGGGACGAGGCCGTGGATTTGGTCAAGCGGGCCGGGGTCTCCGACCCCAATCGGTACGGTTGGTTCATCGATGGAGCAACCCCCGACCTGGACCTGTCGAACCTGAGGAACATCGTGGCCGTCATTCTGAGGGCCATCGGACATATCGAGAAACAAGCCGTGGGCGAGAACGTCGGGAAAACGTTGGACGCGATTCATACCCTCGCGGAGAACGCGTAAAAGGGTTGAAGGTCCGCCGGACTTCTGTTAAGATATCGCCAGTTACGGCGCAGTGTTGAACGTCGCCTTCGGGCGGTGGTAAGGGCCGTGACCGCCAACATTTAAGGAGGGGTTTTCTCCATGCCCAACGCCGGAAGCAGCACTTACTCGCTCGTCATCGTCAGCCTGGGAATTTTGGGCGTCATCGTTAGCTTCCTGATCACGGATAAAAAGAAATATTACATCGCGCTCGTCTTGTCCTTGTTGGTGGTTTGCATGGGGCTTTTCGGGTTCATCGGTTCCAGCATCCAAGGCTGGCGCATGTCCCGCCGGATTTCCAAGCTTCAAGAAACGCAGCGGTTGAACCTGGAAACCTTGCAGGCTCGGCTGCGGGACGCCTCGCAACGAGCCAGGGCCAACGCTCCCACCAACGTTAAGGGCGCGCCTGTTCCCGTTCCCGTGACTCCGGCGACCTTGCCGGCGTCCGTCGTCAAAAAGAAAAGGTAACCCTCCCCAGCGTAATTTTGGAACCGCCCACCCCCTTTTGATTTCGGGGGTGGGCGGTTTTATTTTTATAGAATTTACTTGTGAAGACAGCCCCACCCGCCGATCTCGTCGATGGGATCCTCCGCTTGAAGGAAAAGAGGAACGCCGTCATCCTCGCCCACAATTACCAATTGGGGGAGGTGCAGGACGTCGCCGATTTCACCGGCGATTCCTTGGCCCTCACTCAAAAGGCGGCGGCCTCCGACGCGGAGGTCATCGTCTTCTGCGGCGTCCATTTCATGGCGGAGACCGCGGCCATCTTGGCGCCGACAAAGAAGGTGCTGATCCCCGACCTGGAAGCCGGCTGCTCTCTGGCCGCCACGGTGGACGTGAGCCAGCTGCGCGACTGGAAGGCCCGGCATCCCAACGCCGTGGTCGTGGCCTACGTCAACACCACGGCGGCGGTGAAGGCCGAGTCGGATTACTGCTGCACGTCGTCCAACGCCGTGCAGGTGGTGGAGTCCGTCCCTCCCGACAAGGAAATCCTTTTTATCCCCGACATGTACCTGGGCCGGTACGTGAGGGAAAAGACGAAACGAACGATCCACCTTTGGCCCGGTTCCTGCCACGTCCATTTCCGCATCCACGACGAGGACATCGAGGCGCAGAAGAAGGCCCACCCGGGCGCCGAGCTTTTGGTCCACCCGGAATGCGGGTGCCTGACCTCCGCCCTGAAACACGCCGATTTCGTGGCGTCCACCTCAGGGATGATCCGACGGGCGGCGGAATCTCCGGCGCGGGAATTCCTGGTCGCCACCGAGACGGGCATCCTCCACGCCATGCGTCGGCAGAACCCGGACAAAGTCTTCCTTCCCGTCGCCGAGTCCGCCGAATGTTCCTTCATGAAGAAGATCACCTTGGAAAAAGTTCTCTGGTCCCTGGAGGACATGAAGCATCGCGTCACCGTCCCGACGGAAACAGCCGCGAAGGCCCGCCGGGCGATCGACCGCATGATGGCCGCGGCGGCCGGATGAACCGCGACGAATACTTCACCGAATCGCCCATCCCCGTCGAGCCCCTGGAAGAGGGGGTCCGCGGCGAGGAAGGCAAATCGGTGGTGACGCTCCAGGGCGTCGTCCGCCGCGACCGGGAAGGCGTCGACGAGTTGGACCACGTCGTTTTCGAGGCGGAACTCGCTCGCGCCGTCGAAGGAATATCCGCCCTCTGCCGGGAGGTGGAGGACCGTTGGGATGGGGCGGTCCTCCTGTTTCGCCACCGGGTGGGCCGCGTGGGCGCGGGGGAAACCAGCGTGTTCATCGCCGTGACGGCCGCCTGCCGGGAGGACGCCCTCGCCGCCTGCCGGTTTGTCATGGAAAGAGTCCGGGCTTTGCCGGGTTTGCTTCGGCGGGACGTTTTCCGCGGCGGCTCCTCCCGCCTCTCCCACGATACCCGCGAAACGTTCCTTTTGTCCGACGATGCTTTTAGTTTGCCTCAGTCATGAACTTCTTCGTTGCGTTTATCTCCCTCTCCCACCTTTGGGTGGGAGAGGGTCGGGGTGAGGGGGGAAAAGGTCTTTTCCGTCGGCATCTTTCCATGCCCCCCTCATCCGCCCCTTCGGGGCACCTTCTCCCACCCGAGGTGGGAGAAGGAACACATTGATACCTTCGGGCACTTTCTCTTGATCTCCCAGCCGCCTTTCGTTTGTCGCGCCCTTTTGTTCGACCTGGACGGCACCTTGGTCGATACGTTGGACGACCTGGCCGCTTCCGTTAATTTCGTTTTGGGAAAGTTGGGGAAACCGGCCCGCTCCCGGGAGGAGATCCGGGAGTTCATCGGCGGGGGGGTCCGAAGCCTACTCCGGGACGCGTTGGGGTCGGGATACTCCGGGCCGATCGAAGATGCCGTCGCCTTATTCGAGCCTCATTATCTGGAACATTGCGCGGACCGGTCGACGCTTTATCCCGGCGTGTTGGACACGTTGGACCGTCTGAGCCGTTCCCACCTCCTAGCCGTCGTCACCAATAAACCGGAGGCGCCCAGCCGCTTCCTTTTGGAAGGTTTGCGGATCGATGGATATTTCAAAGCATTGATCGGGGGCGATACTCTCGCGGTGAAAAAACCGGACCCGGCTCCTCTGCGGGAAGCCGCCCGCCGTCTGAAGGTGGCTTCCGCCGATGCCATGATGGTGGGGGACAGCGCGGGAGATATTCGGGCCGCCCACGACGCCGGGGCCCGCGCCTGCGGAGCGACCTACGGTTACCGTCCCGCCGGGGAGCTGACGGAAGCCGGAGCGGATTTCCTGATCGATCGGCCCGCCGATCTATTGCGGTTGGTTTGACCCGACGGTGGTGAAATAATAAGATGGTGCCGGTCATTAGGTCCCGGGTGTCGGCCGGGAGTCGGTTTTCTAGGTGCGGTACCCAAGCGGCCTAAGGGGGAAGTCTGCAAAACTTCTATTCGTCGGTTCAAATCCGACCCGCACCTCCATTTTTTGGCGCGAAAAAATGACGCGTTCTTACACCGAGAACCACGCCGGCGCCGGGTTGAAAGAAAAGCTGCCCGACATTGAATGTTGGGAAAATCAGTTTCCGGGGTATGTGATCGAACTGGATCATCCGGAGTTCACGTCGGTTTGCCCGAAAACAGGGTTGCCGGATTTCGGGCGGATGCGCATCCGCTACCTTCCCGGGCGCTGGTGTCTGGAAACGAAGTCCCTCAAGCTTTATTTGAACGCGTACCGCAATTTGGGTATATTCACCGAAAACGTCGTGAACCGCGTCCTGCGCGACGTGGTCCGCTGCGCCAAGCCCCGGTGGGCCGTCGTGGAAGGCCGGTTCGCCGCCCGAGGGGGCATCGAGGCGGTCATTACGGCGACGTTCGGCCCCGCGCCGAAATAAAATTTAGATCCAATGGCTGTTAGAACAGCCAAAGCTGACCTCCCCCCACCCCTCCTTGCAAAGGAGGGGAGAAAAGCATTCAAAGCCTCTGCCCCCTCCTTTGCAAGGAGGGGATCGGGGAGGTATCAAGGTTTAAGTCACTGACATTGAATTTACGCTCGGTTAGCTCAGTTGGTTAGAGTACCTCCTTGACATGGAGGGGGTCACAGGTTCGAGTCCTGTACCGAGCACCATTCCATAGGAATCTAACCCACCAATGAGGTCCGGCTCCGAAGAGGAGCCGGGCCTTTTTTCTTTTTGGGGCGGAAGTGGAAGGTCTGATTTTGGCGGGTGGGCGAAAAGACTTTCAAGCGGGGCCGCATGCGATGCGACGCACGTCCCGTGATGGAATATCGCAACTCAGTTCGAATATTCGACTGGACGATGCAATGCTTGGAAGCAG
The DNA here is from genome assembly GCA_003158755.1 of Elusimicrobiota bacterium. Lineage (GTDB taxonomy): Bacteria > Elusimicrobiota > Elusimicrobia > FEN-1173 > FEN-1173 > FEN-1173. The sequence goes on from PMLF01000290.1 coordinate 5,231, forward strand.
TCTCTGCCCTGATTATATGTTGGGTGACAGGTGTTTCGATTTTATGGTTTCAGGTTTTCAAGCGCAGGTTGGGCAAAGGTTGTCGGTGTTTTCGGTAAAGCGTCTGGCCCTTTCCTCGGATTTCTTCATCTTGGGAACGAAGTCCTCCGGAAACCGGCCCGAATAGGCCTCGTCGGGTGTAAGCCCTCCCAGTTGGCCGTTCGGGCGGACGGCATTGAAGTCGTTAAAAGCTTTGTCGAGAAATGGGACCAGGGCCTTGAAGTCGAGGGGATTGTCGACGTAAAGGTAGCCGTATTTCAACATTTTATTGGGAGCCTCCGCCATGCTGTTGGAGAAAAGGATGTCCTTTTGTGCGGTGAGCTTTCGGATGGAGGTTTCCGGATCATAGACCGGGATTGGGCGGTTTTCCGGACCGCCGTCGACCACCAGGGAGATTGTTCCCTCCCTGTGCCAACCTTGGACGTGTCGGCGATAAGCGTCCACGAGCGTTTGTATGCGCGTCTTGGCGGAGAGCTCCAGGGAAGCTTTCCAGGCGAGGACCTTCCGGGAGTAGTTATCGGTGACGAGGTAGATGTAGGCTTTGACGTTGTCAACGGGTTTGTGGATGGTGACATCGGAGTGCCAATATTCGTTGGGTCGTGAGGCGCGCAAGCCGGAGACGTGGTTCTTTCGGCGGTGGCGAGGACTCTTCCGGGAAAACCCCAAGATCGAGGCGTATTTGTAAAAGGTGGTGAGACCACAGGCGATGGATTTCACCCGGAGCCCTTTGAAGTAGCTGGAAATCAAAGGCCATTGTTTGACAGCTGGATCCGAAAGCAGCTTTTTTATGGCCAGGGTGTCCGACTTGGCGAGCTGTCCCGGGTGACGCTTAAGGCACTTCCCGACCAAGGACAAGGGACAATACGGATCTTCAGCCCAAGCTCTGAACCGGGAGGGGGAGAACCCAAAGAGCTTGACCGCGTTGGAAAATCCAAAGGTCGGCTCGAATTCCCGGACCAAGTCGAGGAGTTTGTTTTTGAAAGGGACGAAAACGGTTTTCGGAGGTTTAAAGGCCGAAAGCACGGAAAGGAAAAAATCCGTGACGGCCATTTGGCAGCGGAAGATCTCTTGTCCCATGGGACTGTGAAGGAATCGGGTAAATAGTTCGACGGTGGGATGCGGATTTTGGTCATAGGGACCGAGAAGCCCGGAGAAGTCCGCTTTCCTCCAACCGGCGACGGTGGACCTCGGGATGCCGAGGTCCCAGGCGACAATGGGATCGCCACCGGCGTGGAAATAGAGCTTAAGGTCCGTGGAGCACCTCTTGTAATGGCCGCGTGGTATTATGGAATCCATGGTTTCCCTTATGAAGATGGAACGGATCGTGTATTTTCCCTTTTGAAACGGCGGGGAATT
>PMLF01000310.1 GCA_003158755.1 Elusimicrobiota bacterium
AGGAGGCCGAAGGGAGGACAACCGCCGCGGATAGGGAACCGATCGAAACGGTCCGCGTCCAGAGAAATACTCCCAGAAAAACGGCGATGGCGACGATCCCCGCCCAAGGCGCCAGTCCCAGGAAAACACCCGCCGAGGTCGCCACGCCTTTTCCCCCCTTGAATCGAAGGAAAGGAGACCACGAGTGGCCCGCGACGGCGGCCAGTCCCGAGATCACGGGCATCATTGGCTCCAATGGAAAAAAGGACCGACAGAGAAGGACGGGGACGAGGCCTTTAATTATATCGACGGAAAGCGTGAGGATCCCCGGGGTTTTCCCCAGGGTGCGGAACACATTGGTGGCCCCGGCGTTCCCGGAGCCCACGGTACGGATGTCGACGCCCCTGAGTCGCCCCACCAAGTAGGCCGTTGGAAAGGAACCGATCAGGAAACAGGCGGCGATCCAAAGGAAGATCATCGCCGGCCTCGTTTGAATTTGAGGATCAAGGGGGCTCCTTGAAGGTCGTAGCGTTTACGGAACGCGTTTTCCAGATGACGCCGGTAGGAAAAATGGACGTCGTCGTCCGACATGCTGCAACGGCAGACGATCGTCGTCGGAGCGGTGGAAACCTGGGCGGCCCCATGAAATACCAATTTGTGCGCGTGATGGGAATAGGGGCGGTCCTGCACCTGGCGCCAGAGGAACGCCGTGATTTCCTCTTCGTTGTAGCTGCGGAAATAGGCTTCCCGGGTCTTGAGGACGGCTTCCAAAAGTTCCGGCAGATGGTGTTTCGTCTTAGCGGAGACGAAAAGGATCGGCGCCCAAGCCATGAACGGGAGCTCCTCCGAATAGTTGTCCCGGTAATAGCGGGCGGTGCGGAACCGGTCCTGGACCAGGTCCCATTTGTTGACGGCGACCACGCAGGCGCGATGTTTTTCATCGATCAGGCGGCCCACGGCGATGTCGCCCTCCGTGATCCCCTCGGAGGCGTCCAGGAGCAGGACGGCCACCTCCGCACGGTCCATGGCCCTTTCCGACATGATTCGCGTCAAGCCTTCCAGCCCCTCGGACCCCTTGGACTTTTTTGAGCGCAGTCCGGCGGTGTCGATGAAAAGAATTTTCTTGTCGTCTTTCTCCAACAACGTGTCCACGGAGTCCCGGGTGGTGCCGGGAACGCTGGAAACGATCATCCGGTCTTCCCCCAGGAAAGCGTTCAGCATGGAGGATTTCCCCACGTTGGGACGCCCCACCAGAGCGACTTTGGGGTAAGCGGTTTCTTCTTCCGGCGGAGGGGGCGGCGGGAGGTTCTCTTCCATCATTTCCAGGAGGGTGTTGACGTTGCGCCCGTGGGAGGCGGAAACGGCCACCACTTCCGGGAATCCTAGTCGGTGGAACTCGGCCGCGAGCACTTCTCTTTTGGAGTCGTCCGTTTTGTTGACCACCACGATGACCCGCTTGGGGCTGCGGGAGCGCATCCATCCGGCCAGGGACTGGTCGGCGGCGGTAAGCCCCTCCAGGCCGTCCACAAGCCATAAGGTCGCGTCGGCTTCTTTAACCCACCGTTCCACCTGGAGCCGGACGCCGGCCAACACGTCGTCGTTTCCGGGGGCGAACCCGCCCGTGTCAATCACGCGGAAGGTCCTCCCGTTCCAGTAGGCGCGGCCTTCCTGCCAGTCCCGGGTGGTGCCGGGGATGTCCGACATGAGGGCGCGTCGCGTCTCGCAGAGGCGGTTAAAGAGAGTGGACTTGCCCACGTTTGGGCGTCCGATCAGGACCACCGTCGGAAGGGACGAAGGCGCGCGGGGGGTGACGATGGCGTTTTTTTTCATAGGAGTCAGTCCAGTTGGTTCAAACGTCTTCCGCCCAGCCATACGTAATCGAACGTGGACAAAACGGTGACGGCGGCCATGATCCCCGTCACGGCGAAGAGCGCGGGGGGCGCCACGGGCAACAAATGAACGGCGACGCAGATCATCTGGGCGGCGGTGGTGGATTTTCCCAGCCAACGGGGGTTGATGGTGGAACTGCGGGTGAGGACGAAAAGGAGGTTCCAACCCAGGAGGATGAGCAGGTCCCGTGAAAACACCGTGACGAAAACCCACCCCGGCACGCGGTCCTGGAACGCCAAAACCAGGAAAGCGGCGTTCAAGAGCAGTTTGTCCGCCAGGGGATCCAGAAAGGTTCCCAAGGTGGTTTTTTGACGGCGCATGCGGGCGACAAACCCGTCCAAGAAATCCGTCAGGACGCAAAATAGGAAGACGTACAGAGGCCAGGGATCGGCTCCCTCCAGGAGGCCGATGATAAAAACAGGGATCAAAACGATCCTCAATAGAGTGATTTTGTTGGCAAGAGTCATGGTTGAATAAGGCAAAAGTAAAAAGGTAAAAGGAAAAAGTAAACCCGAGAATCAAAACGGCTTGCGCATCATACCTTTTCCTTTCCCCCTTTTCTCTTTTACTTTCTCTACGAGAGCCTTTTTCCTAACTTTTTCCTTTTTACTTTTACCTTGCTTCTCCATCTTGCCCCAACTCTTTCTCAATTTTCCCCCAGTTCCCCGCGTCCATGCGGACGATGAGCCGGACTCCGTCGTCCACCGGATCTTCCTTCATTACTCGGCCGGCCCTGTAGATCAATGGGAGTAAGTCCCGGCGATCGTGGGGCAGAAGGAACTCTTTTTCCACCATCTTTTCTTCCAGGCGGTCCTGGACGCGGGAGAGCACCTCTCCCAGACCGGCGCCGGTCAAGGCTGATATCACCAGCCCTCCCTCGCGGGCGAACAAGGCGCGATGGTCCGAGGGGAGGGCGTCCATTTTATTGAAAACCGGAAGGCGGGGGATTTTTCCGGCGTCCAGGGAATCCAGGACTTCGCCCACCACGCGGCGGTGCATTTCCCATTCGGTGTGGGATGCGTCGATGACGTGGATCAGAAGGTCCGCGTCCCGAACGCTTTCAAGCGTGGCGTGGAACGCATCCACCAAATTATGGGGCAGCTTCTGGATGAACCCAACAGTGTCGATGAAGATCGCGGGCCGCCCTCCGGGCAGAACGACCTTCCGCGCGGTCGGGTCCAGCGTCGCGAAAAGCTTATCGTCGGCGTAGACGGCGGGCCCCAGGTCGGCGCGGAACGCGTTCAAGAGAGTGGATTTCCCCGCGTTGGTGTAGCC
>PMLF01000217.1 GCA_003158755.1 Elusimicrobiota bacterium
ATGACGGGCTCTCTCCAAGAATCCTAAGAGAGCTACAAGGCATTGTTGAGAGGCGGAGAGATGAAATCGTCCGTGCTTGGAAGAAGCACTTCCCAAATTGAAGTCCAAAATGTTTCCTCGTCCGGCCTCTGGCTTTTCGTCAGGGGCCAGGAGTTCTATTTGTCTTTCACCGACTACCCATGGTTTAAAGATGCCACGATATCATCGATCCAAAACGTCAAGCTCCTGAAACCTTCCCACCTGCATTGGCCGGACCTGGATGTTGATCTTGAGCTTGAATCAATTCAACATCCAGAATATTATCCTCTAACATATAAATAGCCATGCCCAACAATGCGCTCCAGCGGACGGCCAAACGACGGCCGCCACTGAGCTTCATTCGGTCGTCCAAGTAATAGAGGAGGAAACGTCATGACATGGTTCACGATAGCTCTCAAGAAATACGCTGTCTTCGGCGGTCGAGCCCGGAGGAAGGAATACTGGATGTTTTCGATCGTCGCGTTCCTGATATCCTTCGTTCTCGGGTTGGCGGATCGGGCGACGGGTTCGGTCTCTAAACAGGGAATCGGCCTTTTGGGATTGCTGGCCAATCTATTTTTCTTGATTCCTAGTTTGGCCGTCTTGGTCAGAAGGTTGCACGACACTGACCGGAGCGCTTGGTGGTTGCTCCTCACCATTATTCCTTTCTTAGGGTGGCTCATTCTCTTGATTTTCATCCTGCTGGACAGTCAACCCGGCGAGAATCGTTTTGGCCAATGCCCTAAACAACCCGCACAGTTATAGCGGCCCAACAAATCAGTCCAGCTGACCTTGCGGACGCAACCGCGCTCGCGGTGCGGCTGAACGTCACGTTGCGGAGAAAATCCCGCTTTCCGGCGAAATGAGCCGATGGTTACGAACCCAGAAGGTCCTTCCTCACCGGAGTCAGAATAAAATCCTCGGACAGGTGGTGGCGGACGTCTTTTCCCAGGGTCATGAAGATCACGTCCTCGGCCACGTTGGTGGCGTGGTCTCCCACCCGCTCATAGTTCTTCGACAATAGGATGAGATCCACGAACTGTTCGGCGTGGCTCGGATCGACGCGGATTTGCTCGATCAGGTCCGTCAGGGCCGTCCGCTTCATCCGGTCCTCTTCCTCGTCCAGGGCCATCACGGCCCGGGCCAGATCCACATCTTTATGATCGAAGGCCCGCAAAGCGTCCCGGAGCATCTTGTGGGAGATCCCCGCCATGTCCAGGACGATTTCCGTCTGAGGGACGGGGTCCTCGTTGAAGAGGTGGTAGTGGCACGTCTGGGCCACGTTCACGGCCTGGTCCGCGATGCGTTCAAGGTCGGAGTTGACTTTCATGGCGGCGGCGAGGAACCGGAGATCGCCGGCCATCGGCTGATGCAGGGCGAAGAGCTTGACGCAGCGGTCGTCCACTTCGACGTGTAGCTGGTTGACGATGTTTTCCAGCTCAAACACGGATTCGGTCGTATTCGTGTCCCGCGTCCGGAGGGCGTGGGCGGATTTGTCCACCATGTCCAAGGCGGTGGCGCCCATGTAAAGAAGCCTCTCTTTAAGCGCGCGCAAGTCTTCGTCGAAGTGGATGTGAGTGGACGGGTTCATCCGAACCTCCCCGTAATGTAGTCTTCCGTTTTCTTTTGAACCGGGTTTGTGAATATTTTCGTCGTGTCGTCGAACTCCACGAGCTCTCCCATCAGGAAGAAGGCCGTCTTGGTCGAGACTCGGGCCGNNGGGTGACGATGACGATGGTGTAGTGCCCGTTCAAGGTCAATAGAAGTTCCTCGATCTTGGCGGTCGAGATGGGGTCCAAGGCCGAACAGGGCTCGTCCAAAAGCAATACCTCCGGTTCGATTGCCAGCGCCCGGGCGATGCAGAGCCGTTGCTGCTGGCCTCCCGAAAGGCTCATGCCGGAAGCGTTCAGCTTGTCCTTCACTTCTCCCCAAAGCGCGGCGTTCACGAGGCTTTCTTCGACGATTTCCTTCACGAGGGACGAATTCCTCACGCCGTTCAGCCTCAGGCCCGAGGCCACGTTGTCGAAGATGGAAAGGGTCGGGAACGGGTTCGGTTTTTGAAAGACCATCCCGATCCTCCGGCGGATGAGCGCCGGATCGGCCGAGGGGGCGTAGAGGTCCTCCTCGTGGAGGCGGACTTGTCCTTCCGCCCGCGCGCCGGGGATCGTTTCGTGGAGTCGGTTGACGCAGCGGATCAGGGTGGATTTCCCGCAACCGGACGGTCCGATGACGGCGGTGACGCGTCCGTCGGCGATGTCCAGGGAAACGTCTTTCAACGCGTGATGGGTCCCGAACCAGGCGTTCAAGTTCCGGACGGAGATGGCGGTTCGCGCCGGGGTGGTCTCCACCGGCGCCGGCGAAACGGCCGGCTTTCTTGCGGGGGAAGCGGTAGTGACGATCATGTCAGTCTCCTTTTCCATATTAGGCGGAGGCGGGTTTTCGAAGGACGGTGCGCGCGAGGAGTCCCAATAAGAAAACCCAGGTCAATAGGACGAGCCCCGCGGCCCATGCTTGGCGGTGCCAGTCCTCGTAGGGAGAAACGGCGTAGGTGTAGATCATGACCGGAAGGGAAGAGACCGGCGCCAGCAGGCTCCGGCCCCAATAGCGGTTCCCGAAGGCGGTGAAGAGGAGCGGCGCGGTTTCGCCGGCCACGCGGGCGAAGGCGAGGAGGATTCCCGTCAGGATGCCCCGCTGGGCGGTCGGCAGGATGATGAAGAGCACGGTCTTCCACCGGGGAACTCCCAGGGCGTAGGAAGCCTCCCGGACGCTGTCCGGCACCAGCTTGAGGAATTCTTCCGTCGTGCGGACGGTGATGGGGATCATCATGATTCCCAAGGCCGCGCCGCCGGACAGGGCGCTGAATCGTTTCATGGGCAGGACGAACAAGGCGTAGGCGAAGATGCCGATGACGATGGAGGGCACGCCGTTCAGGATGTCCGTCATGTATCGCACGAGGTCGCCGAACCGGTTGCGACCGAATTCGGAGAGGTAGACCCCCGCCAAGACCCCGACGGGTAAACCGAAGACCGCGGCCAAAGCCAGCAGTTCGGCCGAACCGACCAGGGCGTTGGCCATGCCGCCGCCCGCTTCGCCGACGGGTTTGGGGAGCTTCGTGAAGAAATTCCAATTCACGGACGAAATGCCGTTCACCCACAGGTATCCGAGGATGAAAAAGAGGCTGCTCAAAACCAGCGTCGCACAGACGGCCGTAAGGAAGAACGCCACGCGGTTCCATGTTTTTCGCCGATGATAATTGCCAAGGTCGATGGGGATATGCCGGGGACTCATCGCTTTTTCCTTTGAACGCCCCAGACCAGCAGCTGAGCTCCGGCGTTGATGATCAAGGTGACGGCGAAGAGGACCAGGGCGATTTCGACGAGGGCGTGGAGGTAGAGATCCCCCGAGGCTTCGGAAAATTCGTTGGCGAGGACCGAAGCCATGGTGTATCCCGGGGAAAACAGGGAGGCGGTCAGGATCGGCGTATTGCCGATCACCATCGTCACCGCCATCGTCTCGCCGAGGGCCCGGGCCAGCGCCAGGAAGATGGCTCCCATAATTCCGGAGCGGGCGTAGGGCAACGCCACCGTCGTCGCCACTTCCCATCGGGTGGCGCCCAGGGCCAGGGCCGCTTCGCGGAGCAGGGGCGGGACGCTCAGGAGGATTTCCCTTGAGACGGAAATGATGAAGGGGATGACCATGATGGATAAGACGAGTCCCGCCGCGAGGAAGCCGATGCCGTACTGCGGGCCTCGGAAAAAGGGAAGGAAGCCGAGGGTCTTTCCCAAAACGGGTTCCAAGAAGCGGCGCACCAAAGGGACGAGCACGAAAATACCGAGCAATCCGTAGATGACGCTCGGCACCGCGGCCAACAGCTCCGTCAAGAACGCCAGGAGGTCGGAAATCCTTCTCGGAGCCAATTCCGAAAGAAAAAGCGCCGCGCCCACGCCCAAAGGCACGGCGATCAAAAGCGCTAGGAAGGAGGTCAAGAGCGTGCCGAAGAGGAACGTGAGCGCCCCGAAATTCCCCGCCACCGGGTCCCACACCTGATCAATAAGGAATCGGAAACCGAACGCCTTCCTGGCCAAGGCGGAATTTGACCACAAGGAGAATCCGATCCCGGCCGCGAGCAGGATGATCCCGGCGGAAAATGAAAACGTGACACCCAAGAACAAACGGTCTCCCCATTTTCCGGGGGGGGCAAACGCCACCCCGGCCCTCTCCCGCGAAGGAGGGGCCGGGGTCTTCGTCGGCGAAATTTCCGCGACGGGGGCGCTCATTTGTATATTACCGAACCTTCTCCGCTGTTTCGCGAACTTTGGCCGCGACGGAAGCGGGGAGCGGCGCGTAGCCGAGCACGGGGGCGGCCTTCTGCCCCTCGTCCAGCATCCAGAGCAGGAAGTCGTGCAGGATCTCGCCGCGCTTGCCGCCGGTCTTTTCGTACACCAACAGCCACGTGAAGGTGGAGATGGGATACGAGGCGTCGCCGTCCGCGTTGACGATGGACACGCGGAAATCCGCGGGCATGTTGACGCTGGCGGCCGCCGCGCTCACGCCTTCGAGGGTGGGCACGATGAACTTTCCGGCCTTGTTCCGGATGGACATGTAGGGGATCTTGTTCTGCTCAGCGTAGGCCAGTTCGACGTAGCCGATGCCGCCGGCGGTTTGTTTCAGGGTTCCGGCCACGCCTTCGTTCCCCTTGCCGCCCAAACCGACGGGCCAGTTGAGGGATTTCCCGGTGCCGACCTTGCTCTTCCATTCCCCGCTCACGGCGGAGAGGTAATCGGAGAAGCAGTAGGTGGTGCCCGACCCGTCGGAGCGGTGGACGACGACGATGGGAAGCTCGGGCAGGTTGACGTCGGGGTTCAGGGCCTTCAAGGAGGCGTCGCTCCAGGACTTAACCTTGCCCAGGAAGATGTTCGCGAGCACAGTCCCGGAGATATTGAGTTTCCCGGAGAGCGTCGGAAGGTTGTAGCCCACCACCACCGCGCCCAGGACCGTCGGGATGTGGAGGATCTTGCCGTCCACGGCGAAGATTTCGGCGTTCGTCATGGGACCGTCCGTGGCGCCGAAGTCGACGGTCTTGGCCGTGATCTGCTTGATGCCGCCGCCCGAGCCGATGGACTGGTAGTTGATCTCCACGTCGGCGTGCTTCTCGTGGTAGAGATCGAACCACTTGGAGTAGATGGGATACGGGAACGTGGCGCCCGCGCCGTTCAGGGTGATCGTGTCGCCCGCGGTCAGCGGGGCGACGGCGATCCCAAGGGCGGCCAGGACGCTTAAGAACTTGCGGATGTGTTTCATCATAAAGTGCCTCCATTAAGGTTGTCGGCCGTTGGTTGTTGCCACCAGTCTACGTCAAGCGAAAGACGGCCTAATGACAGACGCGTGACACTGGCGTGACGCTAAAGAGAAGCCCCCGGCCCGCGCTGGGGAACGACAGGCCGGGGGGAAAACCCGGCCCGTGGCCCGGCGCGGAGGCGAACCTCCGCGCCGGGCCGTGGGGCCTTAAAACTTGACCGAGACGTCCGCAAATAATCGATTGACGTCTTTGGGATTTCCCGATGTGGTCCCTCCCGTGATGGTCGGAACTCCTTGGGAATACGCAAAGGCGGCATTGGTGTCGCGGAGGCGAGTCTGGAAGAACGTCACCTTGAGTTGGAGGTAGTCCAACGGGTTGTAGGCGAACCAATAAATCCGCCCCTTCCGGTTGGTCCCGCCGTTGTCGCCGAAATCTCCGTCGGCGACGGAGGAGATCGTGGCGTCGGCGGCGACGTTCTTGACGAAGTAGGCCGCTTCCCAGGTGTTCTTGGCGGACGCTTTACCCACGATCACGCCGTGCTGAAAGCCGGTGTTGTACTTGGGAGAGAACTGCTCGATGGCTCCGTCGTTGCGGATGTAGGTCCCCTGAAGGGCCACGGGGAGCTTCAACACCCAGAAGGACAACTGGGCCGTCAACTCGTTCACTCGGAAGTGGTTCAAGAGGCCGCCGGTGGAGGCGCCTCCGTAACGGCGGTTGCCGTCTTGGGTCGTTCCTTCCCCGAAGTTAGTCTGGCTGGCGCCGATGTTGGTCGGGCTGGAGGTGACACCGTTCGAACTCACGTTTACCCAGTTGTGGTTGGCATAGGCCAAGCGGAGACGGGATTCGAGGGGCAACGCGACTTCGGCTCCCACTTGTTCCGTAAAGAGGAACTGATCGCGGTTGGTCTTTTTATCTTCGCTGACCACCATCTGCAGGCCGTTGGCGAAGAGCTTGACGGGTCCGACCAGTTGTTCCAGGTTCTCGGCCGAGCCTTCGGGAGTGTAGTTGTCGTCCCAGATGATGTTGCTGGAGTAGAGGGCCCACAGCGGGTTGGCCATCCGCCCGCCGGTGACCTTGACGAGGCTGATGGGCTGCCATTGCAGATAGGCCTGGTCAATATAGAAGTTGTCCGGTGAAGAAAGACGACCCATGTCCGCGTTCCGGGAGGTTTGCGACCCCGTGGGGGTGGCGCCCGAGGCGAAGCGGGTTTTAAAGGTCAACCCGTTGGTCATCGGCAGCTCCAAACCAAGCCGCAGGCGGTAACGCTCGCGGTTGCGATCGATGCCGTTCTGCCGGTAATGGAGCTCGTCGTACCGGAGGCGAAGATCTCCGGAGACTTTCACGCTGTCGACCCAACTGGAGAGGTTCAAGTCCGTGGCCCGGGCGGCGACGGCGGTGACGCCGAGGAACGCCAGAGACAGGATGAGACGGGTTGCTCCTGCCTTCATCTTAGAGTGCATGGATAAGCTCCTTTTATGTGTTTTTGCTTTTCAGGGGAGGCCCGTCCGGATGAACGGACATGGAACGGGATGCAGGTGTGCGGACTTTCCCCAGCGAACGTCTTTACCAGCCCGTCCGTTACAGCTTCCTACAAATCTATTTCAAGCGGCTCGGCGCCAGAGGGCGGACCCCAAAGGCGATAAGATCGCGGCGGCGATGCCCATCGGAACGACGCCTTTCTTGTTCCACAAGCGGATGACCTCTTTTTGAAAAGATCGGGAATAAAGGGAGGCCGCCGCTTTGGCCAATTGAGGGTTGGAAGGAGTCAATCTTCGTTCCAACTCCGTCCGGGTGAACCGTTGGGCCGACATGATCAAGCCGCCCGCCGCAATCGTCGAAGGGATTCTTCCACCAGGCGAACCTGGTGAGCGACGATATCGACGTTGGTGTCTTTCTTCTCGATGGAATCCAGGATCTCCTGGATCCGCAGTTCCTGGGTCCGCAGCGCGGCCCTGAAAATTTCTTCGTTCACGGTTGCATTTTTCATGGGTTGCTCCTTATTCGGCCTCACGGGAGGTTTTGTTCGCTTCTTTTTATTGGTCTCAGGATACCCGGAAGGAAGTCGGAGGGGAATTGCGGGGGAGTAAAACGTGTGGGAAGGCCGTGTGACGGAAAACGGGGAGGCGGTTGTCGACGGAAAAACCGGAAGGATCAGCGGTGGGCGAGGGGCAAAACGACGGTGAAAACGGACCCTCGTTCGGGCTCGCTTTCGAGGCGGACGGTCCCGCGGCGGTTCTCCACGATGTG
>PMLF01000039.1 GCA_003158755.1 Elusimicrobiota bacterium
TGGCCTCCATCCCATTCTTATATTTAGCGATTTTCCACGTGGCTTATCGACGACAACGGTTCTTGGCGTTCCTGGATCCTTGGAAGGAGGCTCAGGGCGCTGGTTATCAATTGGTTCAGTCCCTCTTGGCCCTGGGGTCCGGCGGGTTCTGGGGAAAGGGGTCCGGCGAGTCCACCATCAAGCTCCTATACCTGCCCGAGGCCCAGACGGATTTCATCTTCCCGATATTGGGCGAGGAGTTCGGATTCATCGGAGCGGCCGCGGTGACACTGCTGTTCCTTTGGATGGTCTTCCGTTGCTTGAAGGCGGCTCGGGAGGCGACGCCGTGGTTCGACGCGCTCCTGGCGGGCGGCGTCGGTATGTGGCTGGGGGCGCAGGTAGTCATCAACCTGGCCGTGGTGACGGGGCTCATGCCGACCAAAGGGATGCCGCTGCCTTTGATTTCCTTCGGAGGTTCGTCCATGATCGTCCTGTTGGTCGCTCTGGGTTTGGTTTTGAACGTCACCCGACGGTCCCGGGGACGGGCCGCGTGAGGGTTTTGATCGCCGCCGGAGGCACGGGGGGACACTTGCTTCCCGGGGTCGCCGCCGCGAAAGAGTTGCGGTCGCGGGGACACCGGATCCACTTCGTCGTCCGCACGGACAAGACGTCCCAGGCACTCTTGGCGCGGGAAGGTTTCTCATCGTCCGCCTTCCAATTCGCCGGGTTCCCTCGAAAGGTTTCCCTTCGGATGTTTTCCTATCCCATCCTGGCGGCCGCCGCCTGGTTGAACTCCCGGAGGATCCTCCGACGGGAAGATCCCGACGTTGTTTTGGGGATGGGTGGATACGTTTCCGTTCCGGTGGGTTTGGCCGCGGTCGGAAAGGGGATCCCTCTGGTAATCCATGAGCAGAACAGCCGGGCGGGTTTGGCCAATCGACTGCTTTCCCGGCGGGCGTCGGCGGCGGGAATCACCTTTCGGGACACCTTGGGGCTCTCGGCGAGATGTCCGCTTTTCTGGACCGGACTTCCCCTCCGTCCCGATCTTTCACCGAAGGATTCTTCCGAGGCCCGCCGCTCCCTCGACCTTTCTCCCGACGACATGACCGTGCTGGTGTTCGGCGGGAGCCAGGGCGCCCGGGCGCTGAACCGTCTGATGACCCGATCCTTGCCGGACCTGGAACCTTTCAGAGCCCGATGGCAGTTCATCCACGTGACGGGCGAGGCGGAGTTCCCGTCGGTTCGCGCCGCCTACAAGACCCACGGCTGGAGGGCGTTCGTGCGGTCCTTCTGGCCGGATATGGCCACCCTCTATTCGGCGGCGGATTTCGTTGTGGCCCGTTCGGGGGCCAATACCGTCATGGAACTGGCGAGAATGGGTAAACGGGCGTTGTTGATCCCCTTCCCTCACGCCACCGACAACCATCAGGAATTCAACGCCCGGCATCTGGAGTCCTTGGGGTTGGCCCGGGTGGCGTTGGAAAAGGATTTGACGGAGACCAAGCTCCAAGCGATTCTGCGAGAGCTACCGGCGAAGGAAGTCTTGAGGGAAGAGAACCGGGAACGGCTGGAGCGGGTGCCGGCCCAGCTCTTGGACGCCCCGGCGAAACTGGCGGACCTAATTGAAAAGACGGGGGGAGAAAAATCGTGAAACCCCGCATCCTCGTCGTCAACGACGACGGAATTTATGGGGAAGGACTTCGGCCTCTGGCGAAGGCATTGTCGTCGGTTGGTGAAGTGACCGTCGTGGTTCCCGAGAAGGAGCAATCCGCCGCCAGCCACGCAATCACCCTGCACAAGCCCATTCGCCTGCGCCGGTTGGGGGAACGGTTTTTCATCATTAACGGCACGCCCGCCGATTGCGCTCGCTTCGGGGCCTTGTACCTTCTAAAGAAGCCGCCGGACATTGTGGTGTCGGGTGTCAACCAAGGGGCCAACATGGGAGCCGACACTCTATATTCGGGAACCGTGGGGGCCGCGAAGGAGGCGTGTTTCCTGGGTTTCCCCGCCGTGGCGGTCTCCCTCGTTCAGCCCGCCGAAAAACATTTCGATTCCGCCGCCCGAGTTGCCCGGGAAGTTACGCGGCTCGTACTGAAGAACGGCCTGCCGCCGAACGTTTGCTTGAACGTGAACGTCCCCGACCGTCCTTGGACCTCTTTGAGGGGAACGGTTCTGACGTCATTGGGAAAGAGGCTTTACGGACGGCAGCATGTCCCAAGGTTGGATCCTCGCGGGAGAGCCTATTATTGGATGGCGGGCCACACGCCGAAAGGGATCCCCACTCCGGGTTCGGACTTGGCCGCGGTCCGAGCCGGCAAGGTGTCCATCACTCCCCTGCGCCTGGATATCACCGACGGAGACGCTTTGGTCGCCCTAAGGGATTGGCGGTGGGAGAAGGTGAAGTAGCCGCCCTTCGGTAACTATTTGTTTTCCGCCGGCTCTTCTGAAGGGATCACGAAGCGGTGGAAGCGGCGGAACGCTTTGGAAAGGTCGTCGAAGAGAGAGTAGGCCACCGGGGTGATGAGGAGGGTGATGACCAGGCTCAAGGTCTGGCCGCCGATGATGACCACGGCCATGGTGGCTCGGGTGGCGGAGCCGGGGCCCCGGCCCAGGGCCACGGGCAGCATGGCGGCCACGAGGACAAGCGTCGTCATCAAGATCGGCCGCAGGCGGGTCTTGTTGGCTTCCAGTATGGCCGCGTGGCGCTCCAAACCTCGGGCGCGCAGGGTGTTGGTGTAGTCCACCTGGAGGATGGCGTTTTTCTTGACGATGCCGAAGAGCATGAAGATGCCCATGATCGAGAAGATCGTCAGCGCCTGTCCCGTCAAAACCAAGGACAGTACCGCGAAAGGGATCGACAAGGGCAAGGACAGCATGATGGTGACCGGGTGGAGGAAGCTCTCGAACTGGGACGCCAGGATCATATACATGAAAATGAACGACAGGACGAAGGCCACCAGGAACCCCTTCAGCATCCGGCCCATTTCCTTGGCTTTGCCTTCGGTGGCCGCCTGGTATTCGGGCGGCATGTGAAACGTTTTAACGATCCGCTCCGCGGCTTTGAGCGCGTCTCCCAACGGAATCCCCTCCAAGTTCGCTTGGACCGTGACGCGCCGCTGGCGGTTGTACCGCTCGATCTGAGTAGGGCCGTTTTCCTCGACCAGGGACGCCACGTTGTCCAGCCGGACGAACCCCCCCTTCATCGACGGAAGGGTTAGGCCGCCGATGACCTCCGCGTTGCTGCGGAAGGATCGATCCACCCTTACCCGCACGGGATAGAGGTTGTCGCCTTCTTTGTATTTGGTCACGTCCTCCTCGCCGCTGATCATGGCGCGGAGGGCGGCCGCGATGTCCTGGACGCGCACGCCCAAATCCTGGGCGCGGTTGCGGTCGATCCTCACTTGAAGCTCCGGTTTTTTGTTGGTGATGCTGGTGTCCACGTCCACCATGCCGTGGATCTTGCTCAGTTCATTTTTCAGCCGGTCCGCGTAACTTTGAAGCTGTTTCAAGTCCGGGCCGGAAAGGATGTAGTTGAAATCCAGATCCTTCCCGCCTTTGAACCCCCCCGACGGAGTGACGCTGCAACGCAATCCCGTGTATTTGGAAAGGGTAAGCCGAACCAGGGTCATGATCCGGGACTGAACCGGACGACGACGGTAATCCGTCAGCCGGACGTAAATCTTTCCCTCGTTGACCCCCGACCCCTGCTCCTCGCCGACGGAAGTCAGGAGGCTCCGCACGCCCGGCAGTCGCCGCAGGTCGGATTCGATCTGCTTCAAGATGTCGTCCGTGGTCTTCAAGGAGGCCCCTTCGGGAGCGGTGATGTTGACGTCGAACTCGCCGGTGTCGTCGTTGGGGATGAAGTCGGCCCCCACGAACCGCCCCACGACGAACAAGGACAGGACGATGCCGACCGCCCCCGCCACGACGGTTTTTCGATGGTGGAGGGCCCACTCCACCATCCTCCCGTAGTGCTCCTTCAAAAAGTCGTTGAAACCGTCCACCCACGCCTGCAGGCGGTTTCGAGACCCGTGATGGACGTGGAGGAACCGGGAGCAAAGCATGGGCGTCAAGGTGAACGCCACGAAAAGGCTGACCAGGATGGCGAAGGCCACCGTGAGCCCGTAGCTCTTGAGAAACCGCCCGACGATGCCGTACATGTAGGCCAAGGGCAGGAAGATGATGACGAGCGAAAGCGTCGTCGCCAGCACGGCCATGCCGATCTCGCCCGTGGCCTCGGAGGCCGCGCGCATAGCGGAGATCTTCTTTTCCTCCATGTACCGGAAAATATTTTCCAGCACGACGATCGCGTCGTCGATGACGATGCCGACNNCGACGATCGCGTCGTCGATGACGACGCCCACCGACAACGTCAACGCCAGGAGCGTCATGTTGTCCAGGGTGAACCCCATGAGGTTCATGAGGGTGAAGGTGGCGATGATGGACGTGGGGATCGCCACCGAGGCGATGATCGTGCTTCGGAAGTCCCCCATGAACAGGAGCACCGCGAGGCTGGCGAGCAATGCGCCCAGGACCAAGTGCTCCTTCACCGTGTCCACCGACGAGACGATGAACGCCGACTGGTCCCGGATGACCTCCGACGTCACCCCCGGAGGAAGCGAGGTCTTGAGCTCGTCCAAGCGCTCTTTGACGGCCCGGATGACTTCGACCGTGTTCGTTCCCGACTGTTTCTGGACCACCAGGGAGACGGTCGATTTTCCGTCGAGTCGCGCGAGCGTGCGGGCCTCTTCCTCGGTGTCTTCCACCCGGGCGACGTCGCGGATGCGGATCGGCACACCGTCTTTGTTGGCGACGACCAATTCATTGAACACCTCGGGGGAGGGGACGCGGCCCAGGGTGCGGAGGACCAGCTCCCGGCGGTCCTGGTCCACGCGCCCGCCGGGCATTTCGATGTTCTGCTGCTGGAGCGCTTGCTGCACCTGGTAAATGGAAATGCCGTAGGCCATCATCGCCGCCGGGTTGACGACCACGTGGATCTCCCGCTCCCGCCCGCCGACCATGGTGATCTTGCCCACGCCCGAAACGGTTTCCAGCACTTCCTTAATCCGTTTTTTGGCGATTTCGGTGATCTCCCTCAGCGGATAGACGCCTTTGACCGCGATGGACATGACGGGCATGGCGCCGGCGTCGAATTTTTGAACGATGGGAGGGTCCGTGCCTTCGGGCAGATCTTTGAGCACGCGGTTGACGGCGTCCCGCACTTCCTGGGCCGCCACGTCGCTGTTTTTCTCAAGGACGAACTGGACCATGATCTGGCTGAACCCTTCGTAGCTCACCGAGTTCAACTGGTCGATTCCCGAGATCGTGTTGATGGCTTCTTCGATGGGCTTGGTGACGGACGTTTCGATCTCCTCGGGGCTGGCGCCCGCGAGGGTCGTGTTGACCATGGCGAAGGGAAAATCCACGTTGGGGTAAAGGTCCAACCCCAGCCGCGCGTAGGAAAAGAGACCCAGCACCACGAGCGCTAAGACCATCATCGTGGTGAAGACGGGCCGCTTGATGCAGACGTCGACGATCTTCATTTCGGGACCGCGCCGCCTTCCGCCGCCAAGACATCGATGGGCGATCCGTCCTTGAGCGCGAAGAGGCCGAACGTCACGACTTGCTCCCCTACAGAGACCCCCGACCGGATCTCGGCGTCTTCCGGGGTCCGAAGGCCGGTCTCCACCGGGCGGCGGACCGCCTTCCCGCCGACGACCACGAAGACCGCCGTCGTTCCATCCTCCTCCACCAAAGAGCCCACCGGCACGGCGAGGACGTTTTCTTTCCTATCCAAGATCACCGTCAGGTCCGCGAACATTCCCGATTTCAGGACCAGGCCGTCCGTCAATTTCGCCTCGATGGGGAAGCTCCTCGTCTGGGGATCCACGGCGGGGCTGACCTTCGTGACGCGACCCAAAAATTGGCGGTCCGGCGCCGCGGCCACGGAGGCCCGCACCGATTGTCCGACGGAGACGCGGCCCGCGTACCGTTCCGGAACGTCCGCCCGGGACAGGATTTCCGACGGATCGATGACCAAGATCAGGGGAGTGTCGTCCTTCACTTTGGCTCCCCGGTCCAGGTAGGTCCGCGCCACCATTCCGTCGAAGGGCGACGACACCGGCGCGGGCTTGAACTCCACTCCCACCTCGTCCCGCTCCACCAGCGCGACGGTTTCGTCCTTCTTCACCCGCTCGCCTTCCTTGCGGGGATATTCCAAGAGTTTTCCCGGGACCTTGGAGTAGAGTACCGCCTCGTCCTTGGCCTTGAGCGACCCCACCACGGAAAGGACATCTTCCAGGGTCTTCCGGGCCGCCGGCTGGACGCGCACGGGGAACGCCTCCAGGTTCGGACCTTCGGCTTTTTTTCGACGGCAGGCGGTCATCGTCGACGAAGCGACGAGCGCCGCGGCCAGGACCGCGACGGAAAGGATCTTATTCATGGTTTCATCTCCTCCAAAGGCATTCCCACGGCCCGCTCCAACGCGGCCTTGTCGGTCCAATAGTCGCTCAGCGCCTGGGCCTGCTGCAACCGGGCGCGGTTCAAGGCGAAGGTCGCGTCGTTTAACTCCAACTGTCCGGACTGGCCGGCGCCGTAACGAACCTCGACGGAAGTTAAAGCTTTCCTCGCCTCGTCCACGGACTCTCGCTGGACCCTTACGCGGTCGCGGGCCTCGTTCAGCGCCAGTCCTTTTTCCCACACCTCGCGGCGGATGTTCCGTTCGGTCTTCTCAGCTTCGAGGCGGGATTTTTCCCAGTCAAACCGAGACTGTTTCATTCTCTGAAAACTCTGGCCGCCTTGGAACAGGTTGAATCGGAGCAATAGCCCCGCGCTGATGCCGTCCGTTTGTTGTGAGCCGCCCAAACTATTGTCCGTCGCCTGGGCGCTCCACTGATAGGAACCGAAAGCGCCCAGGGAAGGCTGGAACTCCGCCCACGTCAGGCGGTACAAATCCCGGTACACGGCCATCGAGGCCCGCGCGGCGGCGATTTCCGGACGGCGGTCTAATGCGGTTTTTTCCAACGAGGGGATGTCCGGCGTCGCGGACGACGGCGGGTCGAAATCCCCGGCGATCGTCACCGGGCGATCCAAATCGATCCGCAGAAACGTTTTGAGGCTCAAAAGGACCGTGTCGCGGGTGTTGCGGGCGCTTATCATCAGCGTCTCGGCGTTGGCGGCTTCCACCTCCTGCCGCCGGAGGGCGAGGTCGCTGTCCACGCCTTTCCGGTATCTTTCCCGGATCGTCGCCAAATGGTCGTTGGCGTTGCGCAAATACTCCGACTGAATGTCGGCCACGCGCGATGACAGCAGGACCGCGAAATAGAGGCGCCGCGCCGCGAAGAGCGCTTCGTCCCGGGTCGCCGCCGAAAGGTCTTTTTGGAGGGACAAAGCGTCTTTCCCCAGGCGCATCGCCGTGGAGACTTTCCCTCCGGTGTACAGCGGCTGTTGCGCGGTCACGCCGGCGGCCCAGACGTTCGTCTCTCCGGAGGGATAACCTTGCCCGCCCAGGAAAACCTTGGGAATCCGGTAGTTCCGGGTGTATTGCCCGGTCAAATCGAGCGTGGGAAAAGCCGACCCCAGCGCTTCATGGTAGCGGCTGTCGAGGCGGGCCAGATCCAGCGCCGCCTGTGCGACGTCGATGTTGTCGGCGACCGCCCGGGCGAGGATGTCCGGCAAAGTCAGCGTCACCGGCGGCTCCACCGCCCGGGAAAACCCCGCCCCGAAGACGAGCAAAAAGAAAAGCGCCCGCTTCATGAGGGCGCTCCCAGTCCGCGGATAAACAAATCAAAAATTTGGTCCCGCATTTTCTCCGGCGTCCCCCGCTTGGGAAAGAAAGCCGTTTCCAGTTCGGTCATCCGGAGCAGGGAGACGAAGAATAAGGCTCCCCTCATCGGGTCGTGGGAACGGAGCGCCCCGGCTCGGACCCCCGCCCGCATCAAATCGGCGGTATTCCTCAAACTCTTCATAAAGTTCTCGCGGATGGACTTCGCCGCTTTCTTCCCGTACAAGTCCGGCTTGAGCAGGGAGATCGCCGCGAACAAGTCGTAATTGTCCCTCAGCCAGAGGATCTTGAATAGGATCAACCGTCGGAGGCGCTCGTGGAAATTCCCCGCCTCTTCCGGCGGAGGCTCCCGGCCCTCCAGCTCCAGGTGTTCGCGGGCCACCCGCTCCACCATCCCAAGGAGCAGGTCTTCCTTGTCTTTGAAATAGAGATACAACGTCCCCTTGGAGACCTTGGCCCGGCGGGCCACGTCGTCCAACTGGATGTTGTGGTAGCCCCTCTCGGCCAGGGCCTCTTCGGCCGCGGCCAAGATTTGGGCTTTCCGTATTCCGGGTTCGTCGATTCGCGTTCGGGTCATAGGATACTGACTATTCAGTCATTAGCAATGATAGCAGGGGTCCGGGTTTTCGTCAATGCCCGGATTCAGGAAGTGTCGGATTTTGACCCGCACGCGCATCCGGGGCGCCGCCGCAGGGGGCGCGTCCGGAAGGACATGTTTTTCACGTCGAGGAAAAGCATCCGGTTGGATAGGACATCTAAACCGAGGAGGATCTTGATGACTTCTGAGGCCATCAAGCACCCCACGGCTCCCGCGACGGGTCCCAGGATGCCGACTTCGGCGCTGGTCTTGACGCACTCGGGGACCGGCGGTTCCGGAAAGGCACAGCGGTAACAGGCCGACCGCCCGGGCTGGACCGTCATCATCTGGCCTTCCCAGCGAAGAACCGCGCCGGACACCAATGGTATCCCCGCCCGTACGCAGGCGTCGTTGACGAAGTATCGCGTGTCGAAGTTGTCGGAGCAATCCGCCGCCAGGTCGTAATCCGCGATGAAATCCGACGAGCCCTCCTGGAATCGGGGATGTTCGCGCACGGCCACGGACGGGTTTAGGGCTGATATCTTCTCCCGGGCGGAAACGGTTTTCGGCTTCCCCAGGTCCGGCGTGAAATGGAGGATTTGCCGGTGCAGGTTGGATAGCTCCACCGGATCTCCGTCGGCCAATCCTAGGGTTCCCACTCCGGCCGCCGCCAAGTAAAGCGCCGTCGCCGAGCCCAATCCTCCCGTTCCCACCAACAACACCTTGCCCCGGCGCAACGCCTCCTGTCCCTTCTCTCCAACCTCGGAAAGTCGCATCTGCCGGGTATAACGCTCGGCGTCCTGGTCGTTCATGAATCCCTCGGGGTGAAATCTCCCTTCGCCCAGCCATAAAATATTATTTTCATTCCTTCAGCCGCGGCGATGTAGAGGACGCAGATTCCGCCCATGGCGGCGTAGAAGCTCATCGGAAGCGGGACGAAGTTGAAGAGTTTGCCCAAAGGAGTGGACGGGAAGAGGAGAGTCAAGGCCACCACGCCCAGGGTCGTCAACGTCAAAGAACGGGACGGTCGGCTGCGGAGGAAAGGCCCCCGTGTGCGGACCACCAGAACGATCAAGGCGGCGGAGACGACGGATTCCACG
>PMLF01000342.1 GCA_003158755.1 Elusimicrobiota bacterium
GAATTAATCCCCGACAACGTCTCGACCTTGCCTTTTGTAAGGGCCTTCGCCTTGGGCTGCAGATTTTTCGACGCATCCCGGGAGGATTTCAATTGTTCCTGAATTCCGTTCTCGGTTCGACCTTCTTTCGACGGCTGCATGACCACGGCGGCAATATTCCCACCAAGGTTCCGCAAAGTGACCTTGTCCCCTTCGTAAGAAAGACTCAATTGATCGGCAAAAACATCTGGACCGTAAACAAAGATTTTGTGTTCACGTGTGGGAGACTTCCCGATTCGGAACTCCGTATTCTCGGCGAGTCGCGTATCGCCGAAAGCATCATGACGAACGCGCTTGAGGGTGAATGCCCTCTTCGTAGGAGTGTTTTGACTACTCTCTCTCAACAGGAAAATGACTTCCCCCACCATGATGTAAACCGGATTGCCCGCCACGTAGGTGAACGAAAACTCCCGACGATTCCCGTCCAACATTTCGACCCTGTTTTCGAAGAGGTGCGGGGCCTCGGCCAACTTTTCCCGCCGCAAATTCTCCGCCGCCTGTCGCTCTTGTTCTTCCNNAGCCTGATCTCTGGGCATTGCAGGCGCCCATATGGGTTCGCCCCTCACATCCTTTCCCGGAACCCAAGCTTGATTCACTTCCCATAAACCATCGCTACCCGTAACTTCCCGGATGAGGGAAATATCCCAACCGCCGTTTTCCGTCGGTCCACGCAGGACCGACTGGATGGCATCCCCCCTCAGTTCGGAAACCCTCAAATCAGGCCGCAGTTTCCTGACATGGTCGACCATTTCCGTATTGGCGAAGATGAGCCCTTCCCGCTTCAAAGCGGCGAGGACAACGGATTTGGGCGCTTCTCCTACCGTCATGGAACCCGACTCATACTGACTCAGAGCGAGCTGGGCCAGAAGGATGGCCTCGCCGAGGCTCCGGGTCGCGACGTCGTTGACAAAGAAGGTCGTCCCGTCCTCACTCCGAGCGACGACTCCGTCGGCTAAATAGACGCCCAACTCGGCTTCCAGTTCCGCCTTCTGTTCCTCCGTCGCGGGCACATGTTTCTGAAGGCCGTCCCGAATAAGGGTCATGGCGTTCTGGAAGTAAGCCTGATCATCGGGTGTTTGAGACGCTTGATATTCCGCTTGGGCCATCTCATACAACCGGACGAGCCGCCTCGGATCAATTGTCGGAATGGTGAAAACAGGGTTATTCCCGCCTTGCGGTAAAACCCCGGATTCCTTCAGCGCCTGTGTAAAGGCCCCCCTGGCTCCGCCCTTCACAGCGTTTATAAAATCGGCATCATTCAACGTATCAGCCATAAATTTGGCGAGCCCCGTCGCCGTTTCGACGTCATCCACCCCCACTTGGTCTTTTATCCACATAGCCAATCCACTCCGGTCTCCGGAAACTTGAAAAGCCTTATAAGCCGCCTCGACCCCCTCCAATAAGGGGCGAAGCTTCAACATGTAATTAGCCTCGATGAGGTGTCGTCTTTTTTCGAAATTTTCCCTGGCCGTGTTGAGGGCCCTGATATTAGCCCTGAGGTTGGTTCTCCAATCCGCGACGGGCGCCGTTTGGGACTCCGTCGCCCGCGCCGGTTCCATTTCCAAACCGGGCAGGGAAATTCCCGCCCGCCCCAGGTAGTGCCCTAGGTTGTTCCACGAATGGGCCGCCGCGTTGAATACATTCCCCACCGTTTGCGTGGACACCCTGCCCAGCAATAATCCCGTCCACATCCCCGCGGCCGCCATCGCCTGCAAGAATTGGCCCAACGGAAGCCCCGGCACGAGCTTGTTCAAAAGGATCCCCGATAGGATCGCCCCCACCAGACCCACCACCGCTCCCGCCACCCACTTGTTTTCCCCCACCCGCTGCGCGGCCATGAACCGCTCCGCCGCGCGGAACAGTTTCATCTGGTCGCGCTCGTCGTGCCGGCCCGCCCAAGCCGACGGATCCGTTTGAATGGCCCTGAGCTCCTTGACCCCCGCCGGGAAGACGGACGTGAGGAAGTCCGTCACCGGCGATTCCTCGCCCCTTCCGACGATGACTTCCGCCTGCAGCGCCAGCCCCGCCAAACCGAACACCGCCCCCGTCACGGGCCCCGCCAGGAAGAAAAGCACCGCTCCCACCGCCGCCACCGATACCGGCACCCACCGTCGGCCCCAGGCCAAAGTTCCTTTTTCCGTGGCGCGAGTTGACGGACCGCCACGATTTCCAACCCAGTTATCAAAAGAAGATATTCGTCTATCGACATTGATGTCCGGAAATTGGTCAAACGCGCTCCTCGCGGATCGGAGGATGCTGGGAGTCATCCTGTGCTCGCCTTTGGCTAACCCGTCCAAACTTGGGGCCGCCGCAACCGTCTTGCCGTCGGCCCGGAGGAAGAGACCGGCGTATTGATTCCATATCTCGGCGGTTAAAGGAATATATCCATCCCGCAAAAGAGTGTCCCCCCACGAAACCTTGAAATCTTTGAATGAGCGGCCTCTCATGGAGGCATCCGGGCTCTTGCGGAACAGTTGGTGGTTGGGTATGAAAAATTGGCGGAAGGTCGTGTCCACAAGGAAAACGTCCCCTGTTTCTCTCAGGCGCACGATAACGAAGTAATGGACGGCATTCCCGCTCAAACCGAAGGAATCTTGGGCATTCAACTCGAAAATGTCTACTTTCCCGTCGGTCAGGGATCCGATACCCCTAGCCAGGTCCCACTGGGATTGAGTGCACCGCCCGTCCAACCCTTGGGCGGAAAGGAAAAGCATGTCGGGGGAGGAGGTCTTCGCCCAAGGGGCTTCCGTCTTGCCGACCAGACTGCTTTTCACGAATTTCACCAGGAACTTACGATCCTCCACGACCGCGCGACGGATGACGGCTTCAAGGTCTCGACGATCGACGGGCGTATCTCCCGTGAATTTGTCAAAAGCCGCTCTCGCCTCTTCCGCCGCCGTCCCCGCATCACCCAGAGGAGGAAACTCCATGAGGGGAAGCGGCCCTTCGGAACTCATGGTCCCTGACCCTTGGACCGTAGGTGCCTGGCGGGGATTTGACACCAACCTCGCGGGCCTAACGGGAAGAGGAAACACCTCGCGGGTTCCCACCGCCGCCCGACTCTCCACCGCCTGTTCCCTCGCCACCTTCAATGCCTGAAACACGCCGTTCAACAAATCCGCCGGCGGATTCAATTGGAGCAAGTGTTCATTCCAATCGTTGAATGACATCTTAAGGAAACTATCGGTACGGTCCCCGTCCCTATAATTCCGCAACAGAGTTCTCCATTCGCGGAACACATAGTCCCTGAGTTCTTCGAATTTCTTGTCCCCCGTAAGAGCGCTGATCTTAGCCTCCACTTCATCGGCCTTAAGAAGCGTTGGTTTCGGGGAAACCTGGCCAACCATCGGCTCAATGATTTCCACGAGCTCATTCGCCAGAGAAGTAATTTCGGGAGTGCCTAATGAGAACCTCTGGTCACGGGTGTAGGACAAGGTCCCTTTCGTTATGGCCCAATCCAAATCTTCTTCCAAAGACCTGTTGAGCGCGTCAACCGCGCCTTTCAAAAGCTCCCCGCTCAATCCCGCCGCTTGGGCAACTGTCTGGAATTCAGCGATTCTCCCTTGGATGAAGGTGATGACATCTTCCACGGACGGTTTATTCTTTTCTTGGCCGGCCACGGTTATCTGATCCCGGTAAGGCCGCCCGAATTCTTCGATGTCATCCCGGATGCGCGATAATTCATCCGCGATTTTTTCTTTTGGGCCCGCGTCCACCTGGCCGCTGTAATTAACGAACCGGATCAAGGTTTCCAAGCTGACGACCTTGTCGATGGACGGGGCGACCATGAAGGAGGAGACCTCTTCAAGTTTTTCATCCGGACTTCTTACGTCGAGAACACCTTCCAACGCCTTGAGCATGTCCGCGGCGGTGCCCCGTCTATCGGGGTTCGACGCAAGGCCTCTCTTGATGGCGTCCCACACGGGCTCGCGCCGAAGGACTTCCATCGGCAGGATGTTCCTCAGCATCACCGCCACGGAATAGGCGTCGGTCTTGGGACCGATATTTTCGATCAGTTCCCTTTCCGAGACAAGATTTCCATTGTCATCAATCAATTCGGGAGCGACATAGTGGGGGGAATAAAGGAAACGCCCAGGCTGGGACCTCTTATATTCGTACTGTACGGCCGACCCGGCGTCCAAAGGCCGGACCGTTCCTTCCGTGTCGTATCGGTCCTTGAAAACGACCATGAAGTTTTCAGGCTTGATGTCATTGTGGGCCAAGCCGATC
>PMLF01000276.1 GCA_003158755.1 Elusimicrobiota bacterium
CAAGCAAAAGGTCCCTTGGCCGGGGGGCGGGGCCGGGAAGGCCCCGCGAAGTTAGACGAGAGAGATTGTTCATGTGAAAGGAGTGAAACCCGCTGATCCTCATTTCTTCCTCATAGATAAAACGAAAGTTTCAGCGGCTATCAGCAGGCCTATCAACAAAGAAAATAATCCCGAAAGGGATCGTCCTCTGACTCTCTCATCAAAAACTTGGCGGACCGACGCGGGCGGGTCGATCCGGAAAAAATCCCGGGCGGGGAGGTGCTCGCGCGCTTCATCTATTGTCACTGGAGTCAGGTCTCCCTCGCCGGACGTTCGATCGAGATTGACGGCGGCGCGGGCGAGGGGAGGGGCGTCTCGGCGCGGGAGCAAGGAATAAATTCCCGGCCGATCCGTTTTCTCATACCGGAACGATCCCGCCGCGACCGAAGGAGAATCGAAGGTCCCGTCCGGCCGTTCGACCAAGGCGTCCCTCGTCGTTCCGGCGGGAAGCGGACCTGCCCACGGTTGATCCACGACGAGGGAAGCCGAGTTTCCGTTTTCCTTTCCCGCCAGGAAGCGGAGGGTTTCCCGGATCAGGACAGGGAAGATAGGTTGAGAAGGCAAATTCGTCCAATCCCGGTCGATCGTTGTCGTCAGGAAGGCGGTACGACCCCGGCCATAGGTTCCCAGGACAAAGAGCGGGTGTTGGTCGCGGGAGGCGATAAGGACGGCGGCGTTGGCCGCGGGAGCGACCTCCAAGGATTTATCGACTCGGACACGGGACCATTCGAAGCCGCCTTCTTCTTGGAGGCGTTTACCGATGGGGTTCCCGGATGCCGACGGGGGAATCGAGGCTTCGCTCTTCTCCGGAACGATTCCCGTCGGACGGGCGGGAAGGATCGACGCCAAGGGGCCGGCTTCAAAACGGTCGCCGGCGGTCGACCAGAGGCCGCCTCCTGCCTCGATGAAAGACCGCAGGCGGCCGGCCGCGGCGGCGGAGAGGGCGGGCGTGTTGGCCAACAGCACCACATCCCAGGACGAAAGGGGTTCCGTTTCCATCGCCGGGAGCGTCACTGTTTTACGACGGACCCCGGCGCCTTTCAACGCTTCCAGAACGGCGTCTAAATAATAAACCTCATCCGAGGCCGGGGCCAAGGCGGGGGCTCCGTCGACCACGAGGACGCCGAGGTCCAACCCGTCGGGCGGTAAGATATAGAACGCGTCGTCGTCGGCCAGATTGTCGGGGTCGAGGATCATCTCTCCCCCGGCCAGGGGTTCCGTTGGAGAAAAGGGAAGAGCGGCGCCCGACGGGCCGCGGTTCCATTCAACGACTCCCTGAGCGGCCGGGCGGCCGTTCCAGGACAGGGTCCATCGCCGTCGGGGGACGGCGGGAGTTCCCCACCCGGTCACTTCCAAGCGTCCGGGTTCGGCCGGAAAAGAGGCCGGGCGTACGGAGGATATCCACGCGTTTCCACCGGGAGTCGGCGCGCGGGCCAGGGCCACCCGCACCGCCGGGTCGAAGCCGTCCGGAGGCGAATCAAACCGCCAGCCGTGGCGCGCGCCGTCGGAGATGATCAGGACGGCTTTTTCCCCCGGGCCCGCGGCGGCCAGCATCCGGTAGGCGGCCGCGAGCCCCGTTTCCACTTTCGTCGGACGGGAAGAAACAGAGATGTTACGCAGCGCTTCTTCCAATCGGGTTCCGTCGCCCGTTAAAGGAAGCGACGATTCGATGCGGTCGGAGAAAGCCGCCAATCCGACACGATCCGTCGAGCCGGGGGAAGGGCGAAAAGTAAGGGCTTCCTTGACAGCCCAAGCGAGGGCGCTTTGTCCCGCGACGCGGGCGTCCATGGAGGCGGAGAGGTCCACGGCCAGCACCAGGTTCAAGGGGCCGCCGCCGGCCTCCCCGCCCCAAGTGATCCGGGGTCGGGAAAACAAAAGGACCAACGCGAGGACGAGGGCGGTGCGGAGGATCAGGAGCAGGCGGTGAGAAAGGAGGGACGTCGATAGGGAGGCTCGAAGAGCGGCCCGGAGGAGTTCGATGGACGGGAACGATAAGGGGCGGGTTCGCGAAAGGGCCCAACGGTGAAGGAGCCACGGAGCCGCCGCCAGGGGCAGGGCGGCCAGGGCCCAAGGCGCCTGAAAAGAAAGGCTCACCGAACTTTCTCCAAGAAATGGGCGAGGCTCTCGTCCAAGGGGCGGTCCGTGAAGCAACGGACGGACGGCGTTTGAAGGGAGGCTAGGGCGCGCTCCATCCGCGTGAAGCGTTCCTCAGCGAGAGTTCGGTAGGCCCCTCGGATGTCGTCGGGAGAGGCCGGAATTGTTTGTCCGTTCTCCATGTCGCGGAAGAGGGTTTCCCCCTCCATTGAAAGTTCCGTTTCCAAGGGGTCCAGGGGGCAAAGGACGGCGGCTTCGTGGCCTCGGGCGCGCAGGAAGCGGAAGGCCGGAAGCGGATCATCGCCGTCGAACCAGAAATCGGACACGACGATCACCCAAGTCCGGCGCTTTTCCGACGCCAACGCCTCCTCCATCGCCTCGGGCAGGCGCGTGCGGCCCTCGGGCTCGGCGCGGTCCAAAAGATCGAGGATCGGGGCGAGGTGGTTTCCGCCGGCTCGAATCGGGAGGGATTCCCGGACGCCGTCCGCCACCAGGGCCGCGCCCACCGCCTCGCCCCGGCGGATCAGACCGTAGGCGAGGGCGGCCGAGAGGATGGCTCCGGTCCGGAGTTTCGAGAGGCGGGCGGGTCCGTGGAAGCCCATGGAGGCCGAGACGTCCAGAAGGATCAGAACGCGGCGGTTGGCTTCGGTCTCGTCTTCCCGCACCACCCAGCGGTCGGTGCGGGCGAAGGCGCGCCAGTCGATGCGCCGCCAGTCGTCGGAAGGGGTGTAGGGGCGGTGCCCGGAGAACTCCATCGCGCGTCCCCGGCGGCGGCTGCGGTGCCGCCCGGCCAGGGCGCCTTCGGCCACCGCGCGAGCGCGCAGTTCCATGGACGCGAGGCGGGCGACGAGGATGGGGTCGAGGAGAGAAGGGATCAATCGAGCAAACGGCGGACCAGGTCGTCCGCGGTGACGCCTTCCGCTTGGGCGCGGAAAGAGAGCACCAGCCGGTGCCGCAAGACCGCCGCGGCCAGGGCCCGGACGTCTTCCCAGGACGGCGTGCCGCGCCCGTCGAGGAGGGCACGCGCTTTCGCCGCCAAGACCATGGCGCGGGCGGCCCGGGGGCCGGCTCCCCAGGAGACGGATTCCTTGATGAAGTCCGGCGCCTCGGATTCCGTCGGGCGGGTTCGGCGCACGAGCCGCACGACTTTCTCCACGACGTTGTCCGCCGCGGGAGCCTTCCACACCAGGGACTGGTGGGCGAGGATGGTCTCGGCGTTCATGATTTTCTCCGGAGCCTCGGGAGGAGCGCCGGTGGTGCGGACCACGATGAGACGCTCTTCTTCCTCGGATGGATAAGGCACGTTGATCTGCATCAGGAACCGGTCCAGTTGGGCTTCGGGCAGCGGATAGGTG
>PMLF01000042.1 GCA_003158755.1 Elusimicrobiota bacterium
TTCCCGGATCCCTCCCGCACGATGCGGAGGCTTTCCTCCACGTCGAAGGCCGGCTTGTAGCAGCGTTTCGACGTCAAAGCGTCGAAGACGTCGGCCAGGGTCACGATCCGGCCTTCGATGGGGATCTCCTCCCAGGTCAAACCGTGAGGGTAACCCGACCCGTCCCACCACTCGTGGTGGGAAAGAGCCACCCGCTGGGACATGCGCAACAATTCATTGTCGGAACCCTTCAGGATCTCGGCGCCGTAGAGCGGGTGCCGCTTCATCTCCGTCCATTCCTCGTCGCTCAGCTTCCCCGGCTTTTTCAGGATAGCGTCCGGCACGCCCAGCTTTCCGATGTCATGCATGGGGGCCGCGAGCTGCAGGCTCATGGTCCACTCCGCCGGCATCCCGATCTCCTCGGAGATAATGGCGCAGAAGCGGCTCATGCGTTCCAGGTGGTTGCGGGTGTCCATGTCCTTGTATTCAGCCGCGGAGGCCAGGCGGAAGATGGTGTCCTTGGCGGCGGCGCGGAGCTCGCCGTAGAGCTGGGCGTTCTCGACGGCCGTGGCCGCTTGGGCAGCGAAGATGGTCAGGATCTCCTCGTCGTTCCGGGTGAAGGGTCCGCCCCGCTTGTTGAGCACTTGGAAAGCGCCGATGGTTTCGCCCTTGTTGTTCTGCATGGGAGCGGAGAGGAGGTTTCGGGTCTGGTAGCCGGTGGACTTGTCGATCTCGGGGTTGAAGCGGGCGTCCTTGTAGGCGTCGTGGATGTTGATCACGCGGCTGTGGGTGACGGTTTCTCCGACGATGCCCTTATGGGAGGGGACGCGGATGGCCGGCGCGCCCGAGGCGATGCGGCTCCACAGCTCCCCGGCCTTCTTATCCAGGAGGAAGACCGTGCAGCGGTCCGCCCGCAAGACGTTTTGCGCCACATCCACCAGAAGGTGCAGCAGGCCGTCCAACTCTTTGCGGGCCGACATTTTCTTGCCGTAGTCCAGCAAAAGGGAGAGCCGCCGCTTCCACTCTTTCAGCTCTTGGTTTTCACGGACCAGTTTTTTGATTCGCGCGGACGACGTTGCTTTGGCGTCCACCCCCGATTTCCGCGCTTTCTTCACGCCGCCTCCTTCCTCATCCTCTCCCAAGCTCCCATTCCCGCCAAGTATACCGGAATCCCCATCAAAAGGGCGGCGATGCCGTAGATCGTCTCCCAAGGTTTGTACTCCCACGCGCCGTAGAGCATGTACCCGCACATGAGGATGAATACAAGGGGAGTGAAGGGATACAGCGGTAGCTTGTAGGGAATCTCCGCCGACGGCCGCCGCCGTCGCAGGACGATGGTCGAGGCGGCCAGGAGCGCAAAGAAGATCCAAACGACGCCGGCCGTAAATACCAATAATTTGTCGATGCTTTCGGGCTCGCAATCCACCAGGAAAGCCATGGCCAGGGAAACGCCGAGGTTCAACAGGAGGGGCGCGACGTAGGAGGGTCGCTCCCAATCCTCGTGGAAGGTCACGCCCAAGTCTTCCGCGAAGGCGTGCGTCATGCGGGCGCCGGTGACCGTCAACCCGTTGATGGCGCCGGCCGTGGAGAGGACCAGGACGGACGCCATCACGATTTCTCCCAAGGGGCCGAACCACATTTTCATCAAGTCGGAGGAGAAGGTCCAAGACGACGCCAGCCCGGCGGGGGACAAGTGGAGGACGTAGACGAAGTTGATCAGGGCATATAGGAGCCCCAGTCCCGCCACGCCCGCGATCAAAGCCTTAGGGATGTTACGGGAAGGGTCCTTCATGTCGGCGGCGATGTAGGGGGCTTCGTTCCAGCCGCCGAAGACCCACATCACCGGGATAAGGGCGATGCCAAGGTTTTTGATCACGGTCCCCAGGGATGTTCCATCGGGCCAGACCAAGGGGACCAAGTTGGCTCCCTTGTCCCGCCCCAGGTACAGCCCTACGCCGACCAGGACGGCCAGGCAGAGGACTTTCATCGTGGTGAAGGCGTTTTGCAGGCGCTTCGAGGTTTTCACTCCCGCCAAGGTCATGCCGGTGAAGAAGGCCAGGGTGCCGAGGGTGATGATATAGATAACTTCCCGCTCGGTGCCCGGCGTCATCGGATTTCCCGCGGTCTCGAAGCCGCGACGGAGGAGGATGTCGGCGTTTACCGCCAGGATGATGGAGAGGCTCACGAGGGAAGCCGGACGTATGACGAGGATCTGGGCCCAGGCGAAGAGGAAGCTCAAGGGACTGCGGCCGCGGCGGCCGAAGGCCTCCTTGAGGAAGACGTATTCTCCTCCGTTGGAGGGGAACTGGCTCGCCAGTTCCGCGAAGCAAAAGGCTCCGCACAAGGCGATGACCGTGCCCGCGATCCACGCCGCCAGGATCATGACGACGGAGGGATTGTGCTCCGCGGCCAACTTCGGGAAGACGGCGAAAATTCCCGTGCCCAGCATGATCCCGACGATGAGGCCGACGCAGTCGGTCCAATCCAAAACTTTCTGAGGTCCGCGAGGTGTCTCCATGGGAAGTCGTCTCCAAAAAGCCTTGACATTTAGTGATGTTCCACGTATCAGGTAAATGTAATGGTTAAACGAGCGATTGTAAATGGCTTCTTGCTGGCGGCGGCGGCCGCGCTCTGGGCGGCGGGCGGGGAAAATCGGATCGAGGTCCGGCCCACCGAGCAGAACTACTACCTGTCCACCTTGGCGGGGGAGTCGGAGCACTACGCCCCCACCTTCTACGACGATTATTTGGTTTCCCTGGACGGAAAGCCGGTGGTGCAGTTCACCAAGGCCGGGGGTTCTCCCGTCGATTTCTATTTTTTCGTCACCGCGCCCGAGGACCTGGACCTCGCGGCCAAGGCCTTCGCCCAGGACAAGGCCCGCCTGGACGCCGCCGCCCCCGGCGCCGCCGAGGCTTTGGAGCGATACCGTCGGACGCGGCCTTCCTTTCCCAAGGGAGGTCTCTACGAGAAAGTCCTTTCCACCGTCAAGGAGATCACCTCCGTGGCTCCCCATAAGATCGTAGGGGAAGATGGGATGTCCGCCGAGATCGACGCCGCGTTGTATCAATACCTCGTCTCCTACGGCATCGACGACCTCTCCCGTCTCCGGGAGAGGCCGGTCCTCATCGGGATGCTTGTCAACAAGTTCTACACCCTGAGCACCACCTATCTCTTCCGCGACGACCCCTATGTCAAGGCGTTCTTGCCGTCCGTGCCGGCCTTCAAAGCCCGGGCGGAAATGGAGAAACGGCCCGTCAAGGTGAACGTGTTCGCCTGCTCCACGGGGGAAGAGGTCATCACCTACGCCATCGAGCTGCTGGAGGCGGGAGTGACGGATTTCACGATCCTGGGGTCCGACATCAACGAGCCGGGCCTCCGGTACGCCGAGGAAATGCGTTACTCCCGCGTCGCCTTGGAGAGGCTGCCGCTGGAGACTCGGGCGAAGGTGGAGAAATATTTCCGTCTGAATGAAACCCTGGGCCTCTGGGAACCCAAGGATCCGGCGTTCTTCAAAGCGAGGATCCGGTACATCAGGCAGGATATCCTCAAAGATCTCCCCTCCGACCTCGACCCCCGCTTCGCCCCGCCGTACGATTTGGTTTCCATCATGAACGTCCTTTTTTATTTGGACGATGCCGCCGTGCAGGGCCGCAAAGACTCTTGGGCCCGGCTCGTTTATCCCGGCGGGATCCTGGTGCTCCACGATTTCTTCTATTCGGTCATGGGGGGAACCTTGGGCAGGGATTGGGCGTTCCGTAATTTCCTTCCGATCAACGAATGGGTGAGCGTCCGCGCCGATCCTCAAATGACCCCGGAGGAGAAGAGGGCCTTTTACGAGAAGAATTTCGCGGACCATCCGTCGGACGGCACGTTCCTTTCGCTCCTCAACGCCTACATGTCCACCGGGCAAGGCGAGAAAGGCTCTCATTTGCGGGCGTCCTATTTGCAGGACCACCCGCGTTCGATCGTCGCCCTCGACGTAGCTTGGGAATATTTCAATCAAAAACAGGATGGGGAATCGTCCCGGCGGATTTTGGACCGGCTCCTCCGAATCCAACCCCACTCCCTGGACGCCCTCGCCAAGTTGATCGCGTCGGAGGTGGACCGGTCCGAAGGGATGTTCCTCGAATCCCTTCGCCGGGCCCAGGAGAAATTCATGGGAGGAGTCAAGAGCCGTCCGAAAGAGGCGGAAACGGCCGTTGATTTCCGGGAACCGTCCGGCGATAAATACGAGTATCTCCGCGCCCTCGCGAAAACCTATGACCTGGGACTCTTGGGGAGCGTCTATTCTTCTCGGAAAGACGAGGCCGACGCCGAGCGAGTTTGGGAGGAGGGATTCCGTCTGGCGGGGGAGGCGGTCCGGAAGAACCCCGATGTCCCCGCTCTCGCCCAATACCTCGATACGTTGGCGAAAGACGCCATGGACCACTTCGCCGAAAAGGGTCGGTGGGACAAGGTGTTGGATATCCGTCGGCGTATCCGCGAGACCTTTGACGGAGCGTTTCGGGGCATGGATACTTTCCACCTACACGCGCTTCGCGGACATCTGGGCCTCTTCGAGGGAATGGCGTTGGCGGCATCGGGGTCGCCCGCCGACGCCCGCGCGGCCTTGGACGGAGCGTTGTCGGAGTTCGATTTGGCCCTCAACCTTTTGGACGAGATGATGGCTTCCCAACGCCCCTTTTTCTACGGTGACGTGGGAAGGGCCTCGATGGTCCGAGCCGAGCTGTTGGTGAAAATGGGAGCCATCGACGCGGCCCGCCGGGACAAGGAGCGGGGGCTTGAGTTGTTGGAAAAGGGGTTGTCTTACAACCCTCTTTACGGAAAATCCATGCACGCTTGGAGAGAGGAATTTCTAAGCATGAAACTGCCGCCGGAGAACGCGGTAAACGTTCCCGTCCCCCTGACCGGAGCCTTGTTCCATTACCAGGACGACTACGGGCCGTACCGGTTCCGATCGGAGGTGATCCATTACAAGTCCGAGGACGGGGCCGATATCGAGGCCACCCAGCTCACTCCCGAAGCCAAAGCCCCCGCCCGTCCTGGATTGGTTTTCGTCCATATGTGGGCCCGGGACCGAAAGACCTGGTGGGGTCTGCCGGAGTTCCTGGCCAGCCACGGGTCTCCTTCCATATATATGGATCTGCGCGGACATGGGAATTCCCATTTTCCGGGTTCCGACTGGAAAGTGACCATCGACGACGATGATGTGAAGAAAGCGCGGTACAAGGATTTTCCCAAGGACGTTTACCCCGCGGTCGAGCGGATGCTCGCCAACTCCGCGGTCAAAGACGGTCGGCTGGTGATGATCGGGGCTTCCCTGGGCTGCCCCGTGGGAGTCATCGCCGCCGAAAAATACAAGGAGAAGTTCCTTGGCATGGTGATGCTGTCCCCATCCATTTCCTATTTCGGCGTCGATTGCCGGACCGCCTTGGAGGAGATGAAGAAGACCCCCCTCTTCGTCACGGCCGAAAAGAGCGACAACTCCTTCCGGTCGGCCAAGGATTTTTTCAACACGTCGGACGGTTACAAGATGTATCTCCAGCTCGAGAACGTGGGTCACGGCACCGACGCCCTTTACCGTGACTGCGGTCTTCCCACCATCATCCTTAACTGGCTGGAGCAGCTGGAATCCGTGGCTCCATCCATCCAAAAAATACGCAGTTCCAAAGAAAAATAAGTAAAATCGCCAAATCTCCATCGATTAAATTGTATTTCCATTAATTGGTTCATCCGTTGCATCCAAATCATAAGCTGTGGGATTCGTTTTATTGCGTGCGTTTTTTGCCGCAAGTTGTTTTTTCGTAGGGGCGGGTCTGAGACCCGCCCCATGCAAAAGGTTGTTTTGTTGCATGAAAGGTTAAAGTGAAAGAATGCTGTCGAGTGAATGACAATGAAAAACTGCCATAAACGCGTAATTGGCATTCTGGGGGCTGGAGCGGTCGCCTTTTTGGCCGCTTTGTCTTCTTATGCCGATATGACGGGGGGCGCTTTCCGCATCATCCGGGATGACGTCAACTCTTCCGGCCAAGTCCTGGAGGGGGGAAATTACCTCTTAGTCGGGTCATTGGGAGGGGTTGATACGAGGCCCGTGTCCGGGGGAAATTACACCCTGACCCCCGGCCTGCCAAAAATCTATTACAACCCCGACGCGATCTTGAACGTCTCCCCCATGGTGGTTTCCACCGGTGAAATCGACCTCACGTGGACGTCCCCCAAGGGCGACGTGCCGGCCAAGACCCTGCCGGTTTATCAGGCAGCGAAGCACGGCTACATCATCAAATATTCCTCCGCAACTCCGTTGACGGGTCATGCCGCTTTCGAAGCGGCGGTCACCTCCGAAATAATTCCCGCCGCGTCGCCGACGGGTTCCCTGGAAAGCCGTTCCGTCATGAACCTCCTGGCCAACACCAGCTATTACCTCTCGGTCAAGTCCTTCGACACGGACTGGAACGGGTCCGAGGTGTCGCAGGCGACCTCTTGCTACACCAAGGCGCAAATCCCGGCGATGCGCCTCGACCTGTTCTCCTACGGGAAAACCAGCATCCAGTCGGTGTGGGACACCAACAACCAAAGGCCCGAGGTTACCGTTCGTTTCGACGCCCAAGTTGTTTTCGACACCACCACTATGGATGGCTTGGTGACGGAGACCGTTAACAGCGCCCTGGGTCAGGCGGGCTATAACTTTACGTCTCTCTTCCAAGGGACCGATTATTGGTTCCGCGCATGTTCCTACAACGGGGCGAATGTGTTTTCGGGCTGCAGCGTCTGGGTGACGACGCAGATACCCGTGGGCCTGCCCGAAGCTCTACCTTTTTCGGGCCAGGCCGCGGACCGCGTCACCGCCAACTGGCTGCCGGACGGCGGGATCCAGGCCGGGTGGCCGACCTCCGGTCCGTCGTTCGAGGTTTATCTTTCGTCCGACAGCGCCATCACCAACTACTATTTCGATTTACCTTCGCCCCCGGCCCGCGTCACGAGCCAAGAGTTCACGGGCCTGCTTCCGAACACCACCTATTACGGCAAAGTTCGGGCTTATCCCGAAGGGGGCGGCCATGTGGGGCCGTTTGGGACCCTGAATTGGACTATGACGGGAGTCCACGCCACCAACAGCGGGACCTATGCTATTTTCGTGGACAGCGCCTCCTTCACTTGGACGGTCCCGCCCGTCAGCAATGGGCCGAACCTCTTCTATTACCGGGTGGAGATGTCCACCGCCGCCGACTTCACGGGGACGGTCTCTTCCACCACCGTCGACAGCACCTTCCTCGCCGCCGACGTGACGAACCTCATCCCCAACACCATCTATCACGCGCGCGTCGTCACCCTGAACAACATCGGACTCCCGTCGGCCGAAGGACCGTGCGATTTGGGAATCCACACCACCCGGGCGCGAGCCCCCATTCCCGTCGGTTTCGCGGGCGTGACCGATTACCAGATCGGCATGCAGTGGCTGGCCAACGGCAACAACGCCCTGACCCATTACGAAGTGGACGTCACGAGCGAACCCTCCGGAAATTTTGGTTCCGGCGGCTTCGTTTCCGCCTCCACCGTGACGGCGGCCGGCGCCTCGTCCTTCACCTTCAACACGCCCCTGCAGTTGCTCGCCAACGCCACTTATTTCGCCCAAATTAAAGCCGTGGCCCCGACGGGCGGGACGGACAGCGTTTTCGTTACTTTCGGCTCGACCGTCACCCATCCGACGACGGCGGGGAGCCTCGCCTTCTCGGGCCTGACGACGTCGTCGATCACGGTCAATTGGAGCAACGTCAACGACAATGGTTTGGCGCTGAACAGCTTGAATGACACGATGTACCGGGTGGAACTGCGGAAGAATGTTTCCCCGCTGACCGCCGATTTCTCGGCTTCGACCACGAGCCTGAGCCAGACCTTCGTGAACCTTTCGACCAACACGACTTATTACGTCCAGGTCTTCACCCAAAGCCGCTCGGTGTGGCCGGATTCCCTCTCCCTGCCGGGGGCTCAATCCACCCTGGCCGCCCAGCCCATGGCCGCGGCCGCGCCCTTCAGCGTCGTAACCTCCAGCTCTCTGACCACCTATTGGACCTTCGGCGCGAACCCGGCCAACACCGATTACCTGGTGGAGATTTCCACCAACAACTTCGCGTTCATTTCCGCCTCTTTCCAAGGGACGGACGTTTCTTCCCATACGTTCACGGGACTGTTGGGCAACAGCGTCTATTTCGCCCGAGTCTGGGGCATCAACCACGGCGGGCTTCGGAACGCACCGCCGGCTTTGATCATCGGAAGCACGGTGACCCTGGTCAACAACCCCGCCTTTGCCGGGTTCCAGGTTTTCCCGAGCTCCATCACGATCTTCGTCGATCCCCAGGGCAACGGTCCCGACACCTATTACCGTTTTTGGGACGACAACCCGCCGAACGCGACGGATATCGTCCCGCTCCAGACGGACGGCATCCAGTCGTGGCACACGATGACGGGTCTGCCCGTCAACTCCTCCCACACGTTCCATTTCGTCGCCAGGAACCTGGCCAACTCCGAGACGCATCCCTCGGTGGACGTGTCGACGTGGACCCTGGCGTCGCCGGACGCTTACATCAGCGTGGGTCAAAACGAACCGACCACTTTGGAACTGAATCTTTACCCCGGTTCCAATCCGCCCGATTCGTACAATCTCGGGGTCAATACGCAGTTCGCCATCCAGTTGGCGCAGGTGACCCCCGACGGCTACCCCACCCAGACC
Organism: Elusimicrobiota bacterium; assembly: GCA_003158755.1. Taxonomy (GTDB): domain Bacteria; phylum Elusimicrobiota; class Elusimicrobia; order FEN-1173; family FEN-1173; genus FEN-1173. The sequence continues at coordinate 8,705 of PMLF01000042.1, forward strand.
GGCCTCTTCTTGGGGAGTTCTCCGGGTTTCTCGGGTTCCCGACAGGAATTCCTGCCGGATTCCTCCACTCCGGTTTGGCGGAACTTGTCCCAATGGAACGGCGGCGTCATCCTTTCTTCGGGCTTGGCCACCGGCCGCAAATATTTTTATCAGGTTTTGGCCCGGAACGGGAGCGATGGCGTGGTGGGTCCCGACATCGTCACCGTTTGCCAGTTGTCGTTCGGCATGACGATGTCCGGCACGCCGATGTTGTATCTCAACGGCGTCAACGCTTACCAAAGCATCGGCACCGATCAGGCCAGTTACATCTGGACCAACCAGTTGAAAATCCCTTTCATCGCTTTGGGCGCTTTCAACAACAACCTATTTTTGAAAAGCTGCAACGATTACCCCGGCTTATGCCAATGCCCAACGACTCCCTTCCCTGGTTTCACCACCGGAAACCACGCCACCTTGACGACGTTCCCCGGACCCTTCCCGGGTTGGAATGGACGGTACGATCTTAGCGCTCCGGATCAAACCTCGATAACAATGAATCCGGTGTATAACTACACGGACCCTCTTTCAGGAATTCGAGTGCCCGCGGAGGGAGAGTACTACCTTCATATCATAGGCGATTCCTACCCGTTTATTTCATCCGTCACGGATCCCACGTATGGACACTACACGGCACAAGCGATGGGGCAACCGTTCCGTATTTTCGTCGACACCACGCCGGCGAATCCGACGGCCATGAAACGCGCGGCATTTCGTTGCGATGATAAGGGAAACGTAACCTATGAGATCCGTGACAGCACGGCGACGGGCTGGCGGACGCCGCTCTTCACTTGGACCGATCCCGACGGGAACTCTCCCAACGCCCCGGCCTATAACGTCAGCCCGACGGTGGGATATAGCTGGAGCTACTCCACCGATCCCTCCGTCACTCCGAGCACAACGGCCATAATGATCCCGGCCAGCGCGACCACCAGCTTGGTGATCCCTAGCACCAGTGCGACCTATAGCGTTTGGGAGGGACCGGGTCTCCAGCCCGCCGGCACTTATTACTTCATGGTTCGCTCACTGGATAAAGCCGGCAACTGGTCGGCTCCGGCCGTCTTCCATTACATTTGCGTTCCGGACTTGGTTCAGCCGAGAGGGACTCCCGATCTGTATCCCTCCCTCGGGTTCGCGGCCAATACGACGCTGACGACGCCGAGCGGCGTTTCGGTGGCGGTCAGTACGGCGGGCGTTATGCGGCTCTACTTCAACAAGGAGATGGACTCCGGAACGTTCACGACGAGCACCGTCCGTCTCTCGCTGTTGAACGACAACTCCGGCGCCTATTTTGGGTCGAATGTTCCTTTGGGGGCCATCAGCGTTCTGGCGTCGGTGTACGGATCGACCGCCACGATCCAACCCGCCGCCGGAGTTCACCTCATGCCCGGCTGCCGTTACCAGCTGACCACTTCCACCGGTCTCCAGGACATTTCGGGCAACCCGTTGGAGGTTCAAGTCTCGAAGCGCTTCTACACCCTCATGGACCCTTCCCAGCGCAACGTGATCCTGGGCGACGCGTTGAACGC
>PMLF01000285.1 GCA_003158755.1 Elusimicrobiota bacterium
CCTCCCCTTACAAAGGGGAGGGAATAAAAGCGATTGTTACGTCACAAAAAGCGACTTTCGCAATAACCTTGTGAAAAATTAGGCCGTTTTCAACGCTTCGCGGCGGAGGACGACGTGGCCGCCGACGAGAACGGCTTGGGGAAAACCCCGCAGGGTCGCGCCCAGAAACGGGGAGTTGCGGCTTTTGGAGCTGAACGCGGAAATCTTGCGCTCCTCCGACGGGTCGATGACGACGATGTCGGCGGGGGCGCCGTCGGCCAGGGTGCCCGCGGGGAGCTTCAGCAACTGGGCGGGAGAGGTCGAAAGTCGTCGGATCGCCTCCAGCCAGGAGAGGTGTCCGGGCTCGACCAGCCTGGTCACGACCAACGGCAGCAACGTCTCCAGGCCGATCATGCCGAAGGGCGCGGCGGAGAACTCCTGTTCTTTGGCGGACCGGCCCTGGGGAGCGTGGTCGGAGGCCACGGCGTCGATGATGCCGTCGGCGAGAGCGCGCAATAACGCCTCGCGGTCGTCGGCCTCCCGCAGCGGAGGGCGGACCTTGGCCATAGACCCGTGCTCCACCACGGCCTCGTCGGTGAGCGTGAAATAGTGGGGAGCCGTCCAGCAAACCACGGGGAGTTCCCGCCGCTTGGCGTCGCGAATCCGTTCCACCCCTTGCCGGGTGGTGATGGGGCCCAGGACCAGACGGGCGCCGGTGAGTTCCGCCAGGGCCAAAACCCGGGCTAGGGCGATGGATTCGGATTGTCGCGGAACGCCCCGGTGCCCGAGGCGCGTGGAGAGGGGACCTTCGTTCATCATCCCGTCGGGGGCCAGCGATCGGTCTTCAAGGCCCAGGAACACGGGCAGGTCGAAGACCTTGGCGTATTCGAGGGCGCGGCGCAAAAGGAGGGAGCTGGGAATGGATTGGCCGGAGTCCGACGCGGCGACGGCGCCCGCCTTGGCCATGGCGCCCAACTCCGATAAACGGTCCGGCGCTTCGCCCATGGTCAGCGCTCCCGCCGGCCAGACGCGCACGCAGGCGGTCTCGGCGGCGCGGCGCAAAAGGAATTGGACGCTGGATTCCTCGTCGGTCAGAGGATCGGTGTCGGGCATGGCGACGACGCTGGTGACGCCGCCCGCGGCCGCGGCCCGGGTCCCTGTCTCGATGTTCTCGGCGCCCTCGTTGCCGGGCTCGCGAAGATGGACGCAAAGATCCACCAGGCCCGGAGCGACGATGCACCCTTTGGCCTCCAGCACCGAGGCGCCCGACGGAGGAGGCAGATTCTTGGCCACGCGGACGATGCGGCCCCCGTCGATCAGGACGTCGAACTCGCCGTCCCGCTCCGAAGACGGGTCCACCACGCGGCCGCCGCGGATCAGCAGGATTCCGTCTTTGTTCGAATCGTTGTGGGAAGTCATTCGGTCAGGATCTCGGCCACTTTGGCCGACTCGCGCGGGTGGGCCGTCAGACCCTGGGACCCGCCGAAGAGGTGGAGCACCGCCATGCGCACGGCGATGCCGTTGGTCACTTGCTCCAAAATCAGGCTTCGGGGACCGTCGGCCACATCCGACGAAATCTCGATCCCGCGGTTCATGGGGCCGGGGTGAAGGACCAGGCAGTCCGGCTTGGCCAGGCGCAACCGCTCGCTGGTGAGTCCGTAGAATTCCGTGTATTCCTGGATCGTCGGGAAGAAGGCGCCGTCCATGCGCTCCCTTTGGAGACGGAGGACGTTGATGATGTCGGCGCCTTCCAGAGCCTCCTCGATCTTGTAGCAGACCCGCACGTTCTTTCCGAAAACCTCTTGGACTCCCGGCGGGATGAGCGTGGCCGGGCCGCACAGGGTCACGCGGGCGCCGAGCTTGGTCAAACCCCACAGGTTGGACCGCGCCACGCGGCTGTGGAGGATGTCCCCCAGGATCACGACGTGGAGGCCGTCGATGCGCTTCTTCTTGTCGAGAATCGTGAAGAGGTCCAAAAGGCCTTGCGTCGGGTGCTCGTGGGAACCGTCGCCCGCGTTGATGACGCGCGCCTTGACGCTCTTGGCCACCAAATCCGCCGCGCCCGAAGCCGAGTGACGGATGACCATGAAATCCACTTTCATGGCCTCGTAGGTCTTGGCCGTGTCCAGGAGGGACTCGCCCTTGGTGACGGAGCTGGTGGAGGCGGAGAAGCTCAAGGTGTCGGCGGAAAGCCGCTTGGCGGCGAGCTCGAAGGAGGAGCGGGTACGGGTGGACGGCTCGAAAAAGAGGAGAGCGACGGTCTTGCCCCGGAGCACGGGGACTTTCTTGATGGAACGGGTGAAGAGGTTCTTCATGGGCCGCGCGGTGTCGAGGATGGCCTCGATCTGGGCGACGGAAAGCTGTTCGATGCCGAGGAGGTCTTTCATTCCTTTCCCGACCCCCTTTTATCGGCGATCCACACGGCGTCCTCGCCGTCCACTTCCTCGAGGTGCACTTCCACCCGCTGGTCGGCGTCGGCCAGGAGGGTCTCGCCCACGACGTCCGGCTGGATGGGCAGTTCACGCCGGCCCCGGTCCACCAGGGCCGCCAGCCGCACGCGGTCCGGCCGCCCGAAATCCATCAATTCATCCAGGGCGCAGCGGATGGTGCGGCCGGTGTACAGCACGTCGTCCACCAGGAAGATCGTCCGGCCGGAGAGGTCGAAAGGGATGTCCGTATCCTGGACGACGGGGTTCAGGCGGGCCTCCCCCATGTCGTCGCGGTAAAAAGTGATGTCCATGCTCCCGACGGGAATTTCGGGAGACCCTTTTTCCCGCAAGGCGGCGGCCAGGCGCTTCGCCAAGGGGACCCCGCGCGAATGGATGCCGATCAACGCCCACCGATCGCGCGGCTCCTCGACGGTACGGAGGATCTTTTCGGCCATCTTGGCGATGGCGGCGCGGACCTCGGTTTGGGAGAATATTTTTTTCATGCCGGTGGAATTATACTTCCTTTCGTCTTGAGATCATATCCGAATGCCCACAAATCCGCTCATGTTGAGCCTGTCGAAACATGAGCCATCGCCGCGACAGGCCGCTCACCCTTCGACAAGCTCAGGGTGAGCGGTGTTTACCGCACAAGCACTAAACCTTCGCCAGCCTCAGCCCGCGGGCCCCTATGTCCTGGCGGAAATGGGCACCGTCGAACCGAATCCTTCCGAGGGCGTCGTAGGCCTTGCGTCGGGCGTCGACTAGGTCCGATCCGACGGCCGTCACGCCCAGGACGCGTCCGCCCGCAGTTACGACGCGGCCGTCTTTCAACGAAGTGCCGGCGTGGAAAACCGTCACGCCCGGCAGGGAGGCAACCGCCTCCAAACCCTCGATGACGTCGCCCTTCCGTGGTTCGGCGGGATAGCCGTGGGCGGCCATCACCACCACGACCCCGGCCCCCGGCCGCCGCCGCAACTCGCGAGACTCCAACCGGCCGTCGGCGACTGCCTCGAAAAGATCCACCCAATCCTCGTCGATCATGGGCAGGATCACCTGGGTCTCGGGGTCGCCGAACCGCACGTTGAATTCCAAAAGTTTCGGGCCCTGGCGGGTCAGCATGAGTCCGAAATAGATCACGCCCCGGTAATCGATCCCGTCGGCCTGAAGACCTTTCAAGAACGGTTCGCACACCTCCGCCTCGATGCGCTTCCAAAGGGCGTCGGTCAGTTGAGGCACGGGGCCGTAGGCGCCCATGCCTCCCGTGTTCGGGCCTTCGTCCCCGTCGGAAACCCGCTTGTGGTCCTGGGTGGGCAGGAGAGGCAACAGGGTCTTCCCGTCGCAGAGGGCGATGACGGAGAGTTCCTCCCCCTCCAGCGTTTCTTCCAAAACCACTTTCTCGCCGGCGGCGCCGAACACCCGTTTGATCATGGCGTCCTGGAGGGCGACGATCACTTCGTCGACGCTCTTGGCCACGACGACGCCTTTGCCGGCGGCCAAGCCGGACGCCTTCACAACGCGGAACGCGGGGCTGTACTCGTTCGAATGAACGAACCCCAGGGCGTCCTCCGCGAACGAGAACACCCGGTAATCGGCCGTGGGCAGGTTGTGCCGGCGCATGAAATCCTTGGCGACCGCCTTGCTGCCTTCCAGCTCGGCGGCCTTCTTCCCGACGCCGAACACTTTCTGTCCGGCCGCGCGAAGGGCGTCGGCCAGACCGTCGACCAGAGGCCCCTCCGGGCCGATCACCGTGAGGGAAATTTCTTTTTCCTTGAGGAATCCCAGGACGGCCGACGGGTCTTTGACGTTCAGCGCGACGCATTCGGCGAGTTGGGCGATGCCCGCGTTGCCCGGGGCGCAGTAAACCTTCCCCGCTTTCGGGCTCTTCCGGATCGCCCAGACCAGGGCGTGTTCGCGGCCGCCGCCGCCGATCACCAGGATGTTCATGGCGTTAATCGGTGGTCATCGTCCCGTGTCCGGGGACCGGGATGGGGTATTTATCGGTGAAGCAGGCGGTGCAGAAGTTCTTCGGGTCCTGGCCGGTGGACTGGAGCATGCCCTTGAGGCTGAGGTAGTGCAGGCTGTTCACTCCCAGGTGGCGGCGGATCTCCTCGACGGACCACTTGGCGCCGATCAGCTCGTCGCGGTCCGGCGTGTCGATGCCGTAGAAGCAGGGCCCGGTGATGGGCGGGGAGGAGATGCGCATGTGGATCTCTTTCGCGCCCGCGCGCCGCAACATGCGAACGAGCTTCCGGCTGGTGGTACCGCGGACGATGGAGTCGTCCACGAGGACCACGCGCTTGCCTTTGATCGCCTCGGCCACGACCACGTATTTCATGCGGGCGCCGAAGTCCCGGATGGACTGCTTGGGCTCGATGAAGGTGCGGCCGCGGTAGTGGCTGCGCATCAAGCCCATCTCGAAGGGAATCTTTGATTGCTCGGCGAAACCCACGGCCGCGCAGTTGGCGCTGTCCGGAACGCCGCAGATGATGTCCGCTTTGACCGGGGCCTCGCGGGCCAACTGGCGGCCCATCTCCCGGCGTGCCTCGTAGACGCTGCCGCCGAAGATCCGGCTGTCGGGGCGGGAAAAGTAGACGAACTCGAAGACGCACCGCGCGGGAGGCTTCTCGGGCAGGACGGCCACGGTGCGCGCGCCGTCTCCGTCGATGGCCACAATTTCGCCCGGCTTCACTTCCCGCACCAAACGCGCGCCGATGATGTCGAAGGCGCACGTTTCCGAAGCGGCCACCCAGGAACCGTTCAACCGGCCCAAGTGCAGGGGCCTGACACCCCAGGGGTCGCGGATGACGTAGAGGGTCTTGAGGGACATGAGCACCAAGCTGTAGGCCCCGACGACTTGGAGCAGCGCTTCCTTGATGGCGTCGGGCACGTTGTTGGCGGGGGAGCGGGCGATGAGGTGGAGGATGACCTCCGTGTCGGAAGAAGTTTGGAAGATGGAGCCCTGCCGTTCCAACTGGGTTCGAAGAATATTAGCGTTGGTCAGGTTCCCGTTGTGGCCGATGGCCAGGGGTCCGCGCTGGGTCTTGACGACGATGGGCTGGGCGTTGATCAAATTGGAATACCCCGCCGTGGCGTAGCGCACGTGCCCGACGGCCATCTTGCCCACCAGGCGGTCCACGGCCTCGGGCTTGAAGACGTCGGCCACCAGGCCCATCGACACGTGGGCGTGGAACTTCTTCCCGTCGGAAGTGACGATCCCCGCCGACTCCTGCCCCCGGTGCTGAAGCTGCTGGAGGCCCAAGTAGCTCAACCGCGCCGCCTCGCGGTGGTTGTAGATCCCGAAGACGCCGCACTCTTCGTGGAGGGAATCCGATGGGGGTTTGCCGGAATAATAAGTCATTTTTTAATTCACCTGGGCGGCGTACCGCACCGCGTTTTTGAATACCTGGAGGCCCACGCCGTTCTCGGGCAGGGGCTTCAGTCTGGTCCAATGGGGATGCTGATGCGGGAAGGCGTAGCGCTCGGGATGGGGCATCATGCCCAACACGTTGCCCGCGGCGTTGACGATGCCCGCGATGTCGGCCGTGGAACCGTTGGGGTTCCACGGGAACCCGGCCTTCCGGCCTTGGGGGTCCACGTAACGGAAAACCACCTGGCCGTTGCGTTCCAGGGTCTTGAGGACTTTGTCCGACGAGGGAAGGAACTTCCCCTCGCCGTGGGCCACGGGGAGCGGGAACACGTCCGGCAGCCCCTTCGTGAAGATGGACTTCTTGGAAGCGGTTTTCATGAACGTCCAGCGGCACTCGAACTTCCCGGAGTCGTTGTCGGTTAGAGTGACGGACAAGTCCTTGTCCCATCCGTCCAAACCCGGCAGGAGCCCGCACTTGACCAACACTTGGAACCCGTTGCAGATTCCGATTAAGGGCTTCTTCGCCGAGACGAACGCGTCCAGGGATTCCCGCAAACCATAAAGGAGCTTGTTGGCCAGCACCTTGCCGGAGGCCACGTCGTCCCCGAAGGAAAACCCGCCCGGGATCACCATCAATTGGAAATCCGAGACTTTCTTCTCCCCTTTCAAGAGGGCGTTGATGTGCACTTCCTCCACCCGGGCGCCGGCTTTCTCCAGCGCCCACGTGGTTTCCCCGTTGCAGTTCGTCCCCGCGCAACGGAGGACCAAAGCTTTGATCGTCATAAGAGTTCCCGCATCATTTTCGTTCCTTTTGTGACTTGGCCTTTCTCCCTCCCCCGTTTACGGGGGAGGGCCGGGGAGAGGGCGAAGCGCGGCGAACACTTAGCGCAACCCAAATTTGTTCCAAAACAGCCACAGTGTTTTTCAAAGCATCTGTATCGCTAAATCGGATCACTCGATAACCCGCTCTTTTCAGAAAATCCGTTCTTTGGGCATCCTGCTCGATCTGCTGACAATGTTGCCCGCCGTCCAACTCCACAACCAACTTTCCGTTATAACAACAAAAATCAACCACATAGGGGCCGATCGTTTTTTGACGAACGAACTTCATTCCCTCGAATCGGTCGGCCCTCAAATAAAACCAGAGTTTCTTCTCGGCATCCGTCATTCCGGTTCTAAGACGTTTGGCGAACTTCAGCTTCTGATTCTCGCGCATACCGCCCTCTCCAGACTTACGCTCCGGTTCGCCCTCTCCCGGCCTTCGGCCACCCTCTCCCGTAAACGGGAGAGGGAACACTATGTAGAGGTAAACGTTCTTTCTTTTCCCCTCCCCCGTTTACGGGGNNGGAGAGGGCGAACCGAAGCAAAAAGCTCCCACTCTCCCGGGTTTGGAAACGCTAAACCTTCATTCCCCCCGTCCAGGCTTTTTCGACGGCGGGGAGAGACCAGGAAATGGAATTCCCTTTCATGTCGACGACCTGGAGCTTGGCGCCTTCCCGGACTTGGCCGACGGAGGCTACCGGATGACCGGCGAAGAGGGCTTGGAAAGCGCGGCGGGACTTCGGGGACACCTCGACGACGAAGCGGGCATTGGACTCGGAGAAGAGGACCTTGTCGGTGCGGGCCTCTTCCTTCAGATCCCTGGACATGGGGGCTTTCCGCAGTTCCACGTGGAAGCCCAGGCCGCCGGCCAGGGACATTTCCGCGAGGGCCGCGCCCAGGCCGCCGTCGGAGCAGTCGTGGCAGGCGGCCACGAGCCCCTGGTTCATGGCTTCGTGGAGCTTCTCGTAGAGGGGCCAGGTCTCGTTGGGATTCAAATGAGGGACTTGGCCCCACCGGGCTTCAGCGTCGCCCTTGGACGACCAGATTCCATAGCGCGAGCCGCCCAGCTCGTCCCGGGTTTCTCCGACGACGTAGAGCCAATGACCGGCGCGCTTCAAATCCATGGTCACGAGCTTGCCGATGTCCTCCACGTGGGACATGGCGGTGATGAGGAGGGACGTGGGGATGGCCCGCTTGCGGCCGGTCTTGGGGTCCACGAACTGGTTGTAGAAGCTGTCCTTGCCCGAGATGAAGGGCGTGCCGTAGGCCCGCGCCACGTCGTGGCAAGCCTGGGCGGCGCGGACGACCTCGCCCAAGAGGCGAGGGTCCGTGGGGTCGCCGGCGCAGAAGTTGTCGAGGATGGCGATGCGGTCGGGGCGAGCGCCCACGGCCACCAAGTTGCGGACAGCTTCGTCCAGGACGGAGGCGGCCATCCAGTACGTATCCCACCGGGAGAAATGAGGGTTCAAGCCGCAAGCCAGCGCCACGCCTTCGCGGCTGTCGGGCCGGAGCATCATCACCGCCGCATCGCCGGGACCGATGGACTTGGGTCCCACGAAAGGCTTGAGCACCGTGCGGCCTTGGACCTCGTGATCGTATTGGCGGACGATCCAATCCTTGCTGGCCACGGTGGGCTGGGAAAGAATGCCTAAGAGGGCGTCCACGACGTCCGGCCCTTTGCGGCCCTTGGACGGTGCGGGGAACGGCTGCACGGACGGCGGCGTCCAATAGGACGGCATGCGGCGCTTGGGGCAGCCGCCGTGGAGGAACGCCATCTCCATATCCACCAGGACTTCGTCCCTGTGGCGGACCACCAGGCGGCCGGTGCCGGAGAACTCGCCGATGTCGCTGGCTTCCACGTCCTCGGCGGCGAAGAAGGCGATGATCTTTTCCAGGTTTTCCGGCGCCACGGCCAGGACCATGCGCTCCTGGGATTCGGACAACCAGATCTCCCAGGGGTTGAGTCCCTGATATTTGAGCGGCACCTTTTCCAAACGGATGTCGACGCCGGTTTCCTCGCCCATCTCGCCCACGGCGGAGGAGAGGCCGCCCGCGCCGCAGTCGGTCACGCCGCGGTACAGCCGGAGGTCCCGGGCCGCGAGCTGGGCGTCCATGAACTTCTTCTCGACGATGGGGTTGCCGATCTGCACCACCGAAGACGGGATGCCCGTGGTCAGGTTGTCGGAAGAGAAGGTCGCGCCGTGGATGCCGTCCCGGCCCACTCGGCCGCCCACCATCACCACGCGGTCGCCCTTGCGGACTTCCTTGTGGATCATGTCCACGGGGAGGAGGCCCAGGGTGCCGCAGTAGACCAAGGGGTTGTCGCGGAAATCGTCGTCAAAGAAGACCGCCCCGCTCACCGTCGGGATGCCCATGCGGTTGCCGTAGTCGCGCACGCCGGAAACCACGCCGTGGAAAATCCGCCGGGTGGAAAGGCCGGAGCCGGTCTTGAACTCGGGTCCGTCGCCCACGGGGCCGAAGCAGAAGACGTCCGTGTTGGCCACGGGCTTGGCGCCGAGGCCCGCGCCTAAAATATCGCGTATGACGCCGCCCAAGCCCGTGCCCGCGCCGCCGTAAGGCTCCAGGGCGGAGGGGTGGTTGTGCGTTTCCACTTTCAAGGCCAGGGCATTTTTTCCGTCGTAGGAGACGATGCCCGCGTTGTCCTTGAAGACGGACAGGCACCAGTCGCGTTTCACGTCGTCGGTGGCTTTGACGATGGTTTCTTTCAGCAAATCTTTATATTCACGGCGGCGCTCGAGGCCGAGCTCGTCTTTTTCCACGTGGTCGACGGCGGCGCGGAAGGTTTTGTGCTTGCAGTGCTCGGACCACGTTTGGGCCAGGGTCTCCAACTCGCATTCGGTGGGAGGGCGGTTCCGGGACCGGAAGTGGTCTTGGACGACCTTCATCTCTTCCGTCGACAAGGAAAGCCCCCGCTCCTTGCTGACGGCGAGGAGCCCCTCCGGAGAAAGCACCAGGAACCGATCAAGGACGGCGGCGCTCATGACAGTTCCACGATCTGGATCAAACCGTTCATCAAATGCTCCTCGCAGAAGCGCCGGACGTCGTCGGTCCTCGCCGCGCCGAAAAATTCGAACACGCTTCCGGAGCGCACGGTGTCGAGCCCCTCGATCTTCAAATCTTTGGCGGCCATGCGGACGGTGTCGGCCACCGGGTCCGAGACGCCGTTCTTGGGCCACACCTGGACCAAGCGCGCGCCCGCCGGGGCTTTGACTCCGCCGGGGACCGCGATCCAGGCTTCCTGGGTCACCGGGTCCGTCAGGAGGCTTTCGGCCAGCCGACGGGCTTCCGCTTCGAGAAGGCTTCCGGCCACTTCGTAGGCCTGGCCGGCGCGGACTTTCTTCACGCTCTTCAGGCCCGCGTGGGCGCATTCTTTCCGGATGCCGTCGCCCCGGTGGTCGGTGACACGGGGCTTATGGTGGACGAAAATTTTCCAGCGGTTTTCAGTCATGTCTTATCCCAGGTTGACGACGTAATCCCGTTTCATCAGGAGGAGCGCTTTCAAAACGATCTTCAGGTGGTTGATGACCATCCCCTGATATTTCCCGCCCAGCTGAATGTCCGAGTGCTGGATCATTTCTTTCAGCATGGTGGTCGAGAGGCCCACGATCTTCTCATTGGAGATGTTCAAATCGTTGTTCATCCAGTGGGAATAATATTCCTTGTAACGGTCCATCAGTTCCTTTTTCGAAAAGGCCCACACGTCCTCGGGTTTCTCACTGTTCTCGAAGAAAAGCGTCACACCGTGGAGGTATTTCTGGTGCATGGTCTCCAGGGCGTCTTCCGCCTCCACCCAGGCCTTGCAGACGGACCACATGTTGATGATGAGGAGCTGCCGGGTGAGGACGATCTGCCCTTTCTTGTTGAGCAGGATGTCGCCTTTGGCCAGCTGCCGGGTGAACTGGTCGTACAGGGACTTGGAGGCCCGCTTTGTGAAATCCCAGAAAATGTCGCCCAGTTCGTCGACGGTGACGTTGCGGGATTCAACGGGGAACTCGAAAACGGAGTCGATGTCTCCGCTCATTTCAAAAAGCGAACGTCCGTCCCGTCAACCGCTCGTAGGCGGCGATGTATTTGGCCCGGGTGTTCCGCACCACGTCCTCCGGGAGCGCGGGGGCGGGAGGCTGCTTGTTCCAACCGATCTTCGTCAAATAATCCCGCACGTACTGCTTGTCGAAGCTGTCCTGGGAAACCCCGGGGCGGTACGTCGCGGCGTCCCAGAAACGGGAAGAGTCGGGGGTCAACGCCTCGTCGATCATGATCAACTTGCCGTCAAGGAAACCGAACTCGAACTTGGTGTCGGCCAGGATGAACCCGCGGGTCTCGGCGTACCGCGACGCTTCCTTGAATACGGCCAGACTGAGGTCGCGCAATTTCTCGGAGGTCTCTTTTCCGGCGATTTGAACCATCCGCTCAAAAGAGATGTTTTCGTCGTGGGTGCCCACCGCTTCCTTGGTCGACGGCGTGAAGATCGGTTCCGGAAGTTTCGCCGATTCCACGAGACCCTTCGGCAGCTTGATCCCGCAGACCGTTTGGCTCTTCTGGTATTCCTTCCATCCCGAACCGGCCAGGTAACCGCGCACGACGCATTCAATGTCCACCCGCTTGGCCTTCCGCACCAGGACCGACCGGCCTTTCAATTGAGCGGCGAAAGGCTGAAGCTCCTTAGGGAAATCCTTCACGTCCGTCGCCGCCAGATGATTGGGGCAAACACCCTTGAGCTTCTCGAACCAGAAGTTGGAGGTCTGGCACAGGACCGCGCCTTTCCCCGGGACCAACGTCGGAAGGACGAAGTCGTAGGCGGAAATCCGGTCCGACGCTACGATCAGGAGATTCTCTCCCAGGTCGTAGACGTCCCTAACTTTTCCCTTGGTGAAAAGCTTGAACGGCAATTCCATTTCAGCGGTTGTCATGGCGAACCCCTATTCCCATTCAATAGTCGCCGGCGGCTTGGACGAGATGTCGTAAACCACCCGGTTGATCCCGCGGACTTCGTTGATGATCCTCGAGGAAATCTTTCCCAAGACGTCGTAGGGGATTCGCGCCCAGTCGGCCGTCATGGCGTCGACGCTGTTGACGGCGCGGACCGCGATGGCGTTCTCGTACGTCCGTTCGTCGCCCATGACGCCCACGCTGTTGACGGGAAGGAAGACCGCGAAGGCCTGCCATAAGTTGTGGTACAAACCCCCGGCGCGGACTTCTTCCTCAACGATGCGGTCCGCCTCGCGGACCATGCGGAGCTTTTCCTCGGTGATGTCTCCCAGAACGCGGACCGCCAAGCCCGGTCCCGGGAACGGCTGACGGAGGAGGACTTCCTCGGGAAGTCCCAACTGCTTGCCCAGCGCTCTAACCTCATCCTTAAAAAGGAACCGAAGGGGTTCTACGAGGGACATCTTCATCTTCGCCGGCAGGCCGCCCACGTTGTGGTGGGTCTTAATGACGGCGGAAGGGCCTTTGACCGACACGCTCTCGATTACGTCGGGATAGAGCGTCCCCTGGCCCAAGAATTTCACGCCTTGGAACTTCTTGGCGTATTCGTCGAAGACCGCGATGAACTCGTGGCCGATGATCTTCCGTTTCCGCTCCGGCTCCGTCACGCCCTTCAGCTTTGTCAGGAACCTCTTTCGGGCGTCCACGATGTAGGTCACATAGCCCTTTTCCTTGCCGAACACTTTGCGGACGCGTTCTTCCTCGCCGTGCCGCAGCAAACCGTTGTTGACGAACACACAGATCAGATTCTTACCGATCGCGCGGTGCAGGAGCGCCGCCGCCACGGAGGAATCCACGCCTCCGGAGAGCGCCAGGAGTATTTTTTCCTCGCCCACCAGGGCGCGGACGCGCTTGATCTCTTCCTCGGCGAAAGAAGCCATGGTCCAATCGGCCTTCTCGTTGCAGACGCGGAAGAGAAAATTATTAATGATTTGCTTGCCCAAGGGCGTGTGGTGCACCTCGGGATGGAACTGGACGGCGAAGAGACGCCGCCCCATGTCCGCGATGGCGGCGTAAGGCGCGTTGTCGGTGCGCGCCAAGGACGAGAAGTTCTTGGGCAGGGACTTCGCCGCGTCGCCGTGGCTCATCCAAACGGGAAGTTTTTTCGGGAGGCCGGAAAAGAGGGGTTCGGCGTTCCGCACTTCGATGTTCGCCGGGCCGTATTCCCGGCGGGGGGCCTTCTCCACTTTCCCGCCGAAATGGTCCACCATGACCTGGAGTCCGTAGCAGACGCCGAGAATGGGGATGCCCAGGCCGAAGATCTTCGGGTCGGGCTTGGGCGCTTTCCGGTCCGTCACGCTGGAAGGGCTACCCGAAAGGATGATCCCCGACGGGTTGGATTTTTTAATTTTCTCCAGCGGATGGTTGAACGGGTGTATCTCGCAGAAGACGTTCGCCTCGCGCACTCGGCGGGCGATGAGCTGCGTGTATTGGGAACCGAAGTCGAGGATGACGATCATGGAAGTCTCGCTTTCATAGGATTGGGTCTAATTCCACTTCATCAGTTAAGGTTTAATTCCGCTCACCCTGAGCCTGTCGAAGGGTGAACCTTCCCCCGGGCGCTTGCTCATGCTTCGACAAGCTCAGCATGAGCGGTGAATGGGTGGATTTATTAAACATCAACAGCGTGTCTCCTAACCGCTCACCCTTCGGCTTGTTTCTCCGCCGGCATCCCCACTTTCTTCACGTGGAAGGGCAGGGACCCTTCCTGCCGGCCGTCCACCGCCAGGTCGATGGCATAGCGCCCGAAGGCTCCCAGCTTCACCTGCTGGAGGTTCAGGATCAAGTTGGCCACGGCGGACTCCTGGGGCTCACGCACCTGGATATTCATGATCGTCTGAAACGGAGGGATCACTGCCCGCCCGTCGGCGTCCACGACGGCTAAGCGCACCTGATGGGATCCGGATTCAATGCGCTTGAACCGCAAACGGAGCGCGATGGAACAATGCCCGATGGTCACGGGCTCCTCCCGGGAGCCCACCGTGTCGAAGGCGCCGAGGAGGCTCACTTTCCCCTCCGACTCCGTCGCCGCGTCGCACAGGGCGAAGATTTCGATGTTCATTTTTTCCCCATTTTTACATTGCTGAACGCCGATCGCTGAAAGCTGAAAGCGTTTTTTATACCACGATCACCGACCGCTGGCCGCCGAACCCGTCCGGCTCGGAAGCCCACGCCGACGGGTCGGGGACCCAATCGCGGTCGTTGATGAAAAACTTGTACCCGTGCCGCCCGGGCGGGAGCGGGATCAGCGCTTCCAGGGACCCGTCCACCATGCGGGACATGGGGTGGGCGCGCACGCTCCAGTTGTTAAAGTCCCCCACCACCGCCGCCTGTTGGATCCCCGCGCCGGGGAACCGGAACACGGTGTCGACCCGGCCGATGGACCGGTTTCCGCCCCGCTGCTTGGCCTTGTAGAGGTTCTCGTCGGCGACGGCGATCAAGTCATCGCGGGTGACGCCGTCGACGGGGAACTGGGCCAGGCCCAGGCTGATGGTGATGCCCAAGGGCTGGCAGTTCTCCTGGATCGTCTGGCGGATCTTCTCCGCCACCTGCATCGCCTCGGAGCGCGACGCCTTGGGGAGGAGGAGCGACATTTCGTCGCCGCCGTAGCGGCCCACGAGGTCCGCCCCGCGGACGCTGCCCCGGACCAACCGTGAAATTTCCTGGAGGATCAAGTCCCCCGCCTGGTGACCGTGGGTATCGTTGAAAGGCTTGAACCCGTCCAAGTCCGCCATCATCAGCGTCACCGGCGCCTTAAGCCGCACAGCCGCTTCCAAAATCCTAGCCGCTTGGTCCATGAACGTCCGGCGGTTATAGAGACCCGTCAACGCGTCCGTGCGGGCCATCTTCACGGTATGCCGGAAGTCCGCCGGGTTCACGACCCGGGGCGTCAGCATGAGCTTGCGGACGTTCAGGAGGTAATCCATCGCCGCCACGCGGATGCCGACGTTGCGGCCCAACCGCTCGCTCATCATGTATTTGTGTTCCAAAATTTCGTCCCACAGGACCCGGGCCTGGGCCTCGGGGTACTTTTCGCTCGTCAGATACGTCAACACCTCGGCGAAGAAAACATCCTTCTTCTCTTCCCGCAGCTTCTCCAAGAGGCGGCGGGTCTTTTCCGTCGGGGCCACGTCGCCCGCCAGGGCGTCGACGATCCGGTGGCCTTTCTCCTCCAGGTCGGACAGGTCGGTGAGGTAAGTGATGCTCCTCTCGTCCAAGTCCATGGCCATGGGCGAGGGGACGTTGGCCATCATATCAATCCTCGTCCTCTCATGAACACTCCGAATGGCCGCAGTCGTGGCAGACGACCCCGTGGCAGCCGGAGGCCTTCTCGACGTTGGACGAATAGCACTCGGGGCAATAAAGCGCCTNNCCCTCGACCTTCTCCCACAGTTCCAGAACCCGGGGCGTCTCCGAGGCCGACTCGATCTTCCCGTGCTTCTTCAGATGCTCCCGCAGCGCGATCGCGATGGCGTGAGGGATGGAGTCCACCCGCGCCTGGCCGAACCCCAGGGGCCGGTCGCCCTTGATGGAATTCAGGTGCTTCAAGATCTTCACCGGGTCGCCGCCGGCTTCGAGGTACTTGGAGAGGAGAACGCCCACTAGGGCCGACATCCCCGCCAACTCGCTCCCGACGGGAGAGAGGCTCACGAACACCCGGAAGGGACCGTCGTCGTCAAAGTCCACGTGGACGTGCAGCGGCCCGTGGCCGGTGCGGATCTCGTAGTACTCCGACGCCATCCCCCGGGAGGCGTCCCGTGAGGATTTTTTCTTTTCCGCCGACCCCAAGTTGAGCACTTGCTGGCTCTTGGAGCCGTCGCGGNNTCGCGGCTGCCGTCGCGGTAGATGGTGATGCCCTTGCATCCCGCTTGGAACGACATCCGGTAGGCTTCCCGCACGTCGTCCTTGGTGGCCTTGTTGGGCATGTTAATGGTCTTGGAAACGGCGTTGTCGACGTGCTCCTGGAACGCGGCCTGGATCTTGACGTGGAACGCCGTCGGAACGTCGTGGGCCGTGACGAAGAGCCTTTGGAACTCCGCCGGAACTTCCGCCACGCCCCGGGCCGACTTGTGGTTGTGGTCGATCTTCTTCCACAACTCGCTTTCGGAGAGGCCGAAATAATTATGCCGCCGCGCCGCCTCGCGGAAAAGCGGGTTCACCTCGAAGAAAACGTCTTTGTCGTCGGGCTTGCCGCCGTCTTTCAACGTTGACAAAGCCTTGGCGTTGTAGCGGACGTAGGCGAGGGCGAAGAAAGGTTCGATGCCCGCCCCTTGGAGACCCGCCGCCAGACCGATGGTTCCCGTCGGAGCGATGGTGGTGCGGGCGCAATGCCGGGGAAAGCGGTCCCGGCCGCGATAATGTGGCGAGGTCGGGTCGAAGATGCTGCCTTTCCAATTGGGGAACGCCCCGCGCTCCTCGGCCAGGGACTCGGACGCTTCCAGGGCCTTATCGTTGACGAACCCCATGACCTCCCGGGCCTTGGCCAAGGCATCGTCGGAATCGAAAGGGATGCCCATTTTCACCAAGGCTTCCGCCCAGCCCATGACGCCCAGGCCGATGCGCCGATTGCCCTTGGAGAGCCGTTCGATTTCCGGAAGAGGATAGTTGTTGACCTCGATCACGTCGTCCAAGAACCGGACCGCCGTGGCGACGATCTCTCCCAGGCGATTGAAATCCATCCGGCCCTTGAAAGGTTCTCCGTCGACGAAGTTGGACAGATTGATGCTCCCGAGGTTGCAGGGCTCGTTCGGCAAAAGTGGCTGTTCTCCGCACGGGTTGGTCGCCTCGATCTGGCCCAGGTGGGGCGTGGGGTTCGAGGACGAATTGTTGATGCGGTCGATGAAGATGACGCCGGGGTCGCCGGTGGCCCAGGCACCCTCCACCATCTTCTCGAAAACGTCCCGGGCGTTGAGCTTCTTCCCGGTGGGTTTCATGTCGCGGGGGTTCAAGAGGTCGTAGTCCTCCCCCCGCTCGGCGGCGTTCATGAACGCCGCGTCGACGGTCACGGAGACGTTGAAGTTCTCCATGACGCCGGGCTTCTTCTTCATGTCGATGAATTCCAGGATCTCGGGATGCCAGTAAGGCAGGATGCCCATGTTGGCGCCCCGCCGGGAACCGCCCTGCTTCACCACGTCCGTCATCTTGTCGAAGATCTGCATGAAGCTCACGGCGCCCGAGGCCACGCCGCGAGTGCTCTTCACGGATTGGCCCGAGCCGCGGAGCCGCTGGAACGAGAACCCCGTGCCGCCGCCGGACTTATGGATCAAGGCCTGGGCTTTGACGGCGTCGGCGATGCCTTCCATGGAATCCGGCACGGGCAGGACGTAGCAGGCGGAGAGCTGCTGCAACTCGCGCCCCGCGTTCATGAGCGTCGGCGAGTTGGGCAGGAAATCGAAGCGGGCCATCATCGCGTAAAAACGGTCTGTCCATTCGGCGTGGAGGGTCTTCGCTTCGGGGTTTTCGGCGGCGATGCGCTTGAGGTTCTTCAGGTAGACCGCGAAGTTCCGGTCCCGCTCCTCGGAGGCGGCGATCCCGTCGTGCAGGAGCGCCCAGCGCGTCGAGCGGCCGGGCCGGGTCCCCGTCTCCAAAAAGGACGCCCGGACGCCTTCGAAGGGGTTCCAGCCCGCCGCGCGAGCGTGGAGGAGTTCGGCCAGAGCGATATTCGACGCCACCCGTTCCAGCCAGGACTCCGGGTTGGCGTCGCCCTTCAAATACTTGTCTTCGATCACCTTGCGTTGGTTCTCGTTCAATCGCACGGGGGAGCGGAGGGTGGGCGTCGGCGTTTCGATCACGTTCATAAAGTATTTTCCTTAAGCTGCGATGATTTTTGCTGCCCGCTTCTGATGGGCCTTCTTCAGCCTGGCGAGCTCGCGCAGGAAGTCTTCCAGGTCGCTGAATTTCTTGTAAACCGAAGCGAAACGCACGTAGGCCACGGGGTCCAGCGCGTAAAGCTTTTTGAGGATCCTCTCGCCGATCTCGGAACTGGGAACTTCCAAGGCGAAATCTTGAAGCTCGTACTCGATCTCGGACACCAGCTTCTCCACGGCGTCCGGCGTCACCGGCCGCTTCTGGAACGCCCTCAACAACCCCTCGCGGACCTTCCCCCGGTTGAACGGCTCCCGGCGGTTGTCCGACTTGACCACCATCAAGGGCGTGGCCTCCACGCGCTCATAGGTAGTGTAGCGCTTACCGCAATGGAGGCACAACCGGCGCCGCCGGATGACGGAAGCCGAATCCAAAGGCCGGGAATCGATGACCCGATCCTCGGGGTGATCGCACGTCGGGCATTTCATAGGGAAAAAAATATCCTTCGCGCGGATGCGCTGAACGCCTCGTTACGATGAGTTTTTCAAAGAAAAACGCGGTTTACCGCTCAGGGAAGGAAAATCTACATGATGAGATGAAAAGATTCTACACCACTACCGGTGGTGTGTCAATCGCGCCGCGGGTAAATCCCCTGGGGCCGGAAAACGGCCATGGCCACGAGGAGCGCGCCGAAGATCAGGTAGCGGGCGTTGACCAAAAGCCCGCCGCCGACGCCGCGAAATATTTCCGCGCGCAAAACTTCCGGCAACCCCACGATGAGCACGACGCCCAGCGCCACGCCGGGCAGAGAACCCATGCCCCCCAAAACCACCATGGCCACCAGGAGCGCCGACTCCCAAAAGGTGAACGACTCGGGCGTCACAAACCCTTCCCACCGGGAGAACACCGCCCCCGCCGCCCCGGCGAAGGCGCCGGATAAAGTGAACGCCAAAAGCTTGAACCGCGCCGTATCCACGCCCATGGCCTCGGCGGCGACCTCGTCGTCCCGGATGGCGATCCACGCCCGTCCGATGCGCGACCTTTCCAGCCTCCGGCAAAGGAGAAGCCCCGCGGCGGCCAGGGCGAAGATGAGGTAAAAGAATGGCGTGTTCCCAGCGATCCGCGCCCCAAAGAAGGAGATCGGCTTGACCGCCGACGAGGAGAAGAGCGCCACGCCCTTGGGCCCGTTCGTCAGAGAATCCCAATTGTTGATGACCACGCGGACGATCTCCCCGAACCCCAGCGTGACGATGGAAAGATAGTCCCCCCGAAGCCGGAGCACCGGCCAACCGAGAAGCCATCGGGCTCCCATGGCCGTGATGACGCTCGCCGGAAGGCAAAGCCAAAAACTCCATCCGTGGAGAGAGAGCAACGCCGTCGTGTAGGCCCCGATGGCGTAAAACGCCATGAACCCCAAATCCAAAAGCCCCACGTAGCCCAAAACCATGTTCACGCCGAGGGCGAGGATCAGATAAAGGCCCATGACTCCGAGGAGCCGGGTGAAGTAGGCATACCCCGTGCCGTGGAGAAGGACAGGCAATAAAAGAAATCCC
>PMLF01000266.1 GCA_003158755.1 Elusimicrobiota bacterium
GTCGCTTCGCTCCTCGCAATGATAGAAAGAAGGGATACCTTTAGGAGACCCTCGATGGAAAAAGACCTCATATCGATGGCGGACTTTTCCGCCCGGGACATCGTCCAAATCCTCGACGAAGCCCGTCGGCTTAAAAAGAACCGCCGCCAGCGGGAAGACTTGCGGGGAAAAACCTTGGGGCTCATCTTTCAGAAGCCCTCGACCCGTACGGCGGTTTCATTTTCCGTCGCGATGGCCGAGTTGGGCGGGTTTCCCCTGACGCTGGACGCGCAGAATTTGCAGATCAAGCGCGGCGAGACCATGGGGGACACGGCCCGAACCCTCTCCCGATATCTCTCCGGCATCATGATCCGCGCCAACCGCCAGGACGACGTGGAGGAACTGGCCCGCCACGCGACGGTGCCCGTCATCAACGGCTTGACGGAAAAGGAGCATCCCTGCCAGGTCCTGGCGGACCTCCAGACCCTGCTCGATGTTTTCCGGATCAAGGACGCCAGGGGATTGAAGGGTTTCCCCATGGCGTACGTGGGCGACGGGAACAACATGACCCATTCGTGGATGCTGGCGGCGGGGATCTTGGGCATGAAGCTCGCCGTGTCCTGCCCGGAAGGGTACGATCCCACCAGGGAGTTCGTCGAAAAAGCCGAGGCCCTTTGCCGGAAATCGGGCGGGCGGGTGACCTTCGAACGCGACCCCAAGGCCGCCGCGGTCGGCGCCGCCGCGATCTACACCGACGTGTGGAGCTCCATGGGCCAGGAGGCCGACGTCGCCCGCCGGCGGGACGTGTTCCGGCCTTACCAGGTGAACGGGGAGTTGATGGCCGCCGCCCGCAAGGACGCCGTGGCGATGCATTGTCTGCCCGCCCACCGGGGGGAAGAGATCACCGCCGAGGTGCTC
The DNA here is from genome assembly GCA_003158755.1 of Elusimicrobiota bacterium. Classification (GTDB taxonomy): domain Bacteria; phylum Elusimicrobiota; class Elusimicrobia; order FEN-1173; family FEN-1173; genus FEN-1173. Next base: position 898 of record PMLF01000266.1, read on the forward strand.
GACGGGCCGCGCTCCGTCGTTTTCGATCAAGCCGAGAACCGTCTCCACGTGCAAAAAGCCGTCCTCCTTCACTGCTTGAAAAGCAAAGGGGCTTGATGGTTTTCCGAGCCCCGGGTTTCAAATGATCCGGCCTTTTGAGGGCCATATCCCCGACGTCCACCCCACGGCCTTCGTCCATGAGCGGGCGGAGGTGATCGGGAAAGTCCGTTTGGGTCCCGGCGCCTCGGTCTGGCCCGGGGCGGTGCTCCGGGGAGACTTGGAGGAAATCATCGTCGGAGTAGGGTCCAACGTCCAGGACAACGCCGTGCTCCACACCGACCTCGGGATCCCCCTCGTCGTGGGGGACGGCGCGACGGTGGGCCACGGGGCCATCCTCCACTCCTGCCGCGTGGGCCGGGGCGCGTTGATCGGCATGGGGGCAATCCTTTTGAGCGGCGCCGTCGTGGAAGACGAGGGCATCCTCGGGGCGGGCGCCCTCCTGACCTCCGGCGCGCGGGTCCCCGCGGGTTTCCTGGCTTTGGGTTCTCCCGCCAAAGCGGTCCGTCCGCTCCGGCCCGAGGAAAAAGAGAACGTCAAAAAGAACGGAGAGGTCTACTTGGAATATGCCCGGCGGCACCGTGCCATCTCCGCGTAAAGGTTCCTCCGCGACCCCTTCCCCCGCCTCGGGCGGGACGGAATCCGCCGCCTCTCCGGGTGTCGGCTTCCTCTTCGACACCATCAAATCCCTGGAAAAGAGGTCGTCCTGCCTGCTGGAGATCGCCCGGTTCGTCCGGGAGATCGACGATTTCGACGGTCTCCTCGGGCGCCTCTTGGCCAAGTCCATGGAGTTGGTGGGGGCCGACGCGGGCTCCGTTTCCCTGGCGGACAAGGAGACGGGCGAGTTCTCCTTCGCGGCCGTCCATTTCGCCTCGCTGCCGCTTCCGGAAGCGGAGAAGAAAGCGAAGGTCCTCCTCTCTATGCGCGTCAAATTGGCGGACGGGATCCTCGGGCGGGTGTTCAAATCGGGAGAACCCGAAGCGGTTTCGGACCTCGCCTCGGACGCCGCCTTCCGCAAGGATATTTCCGAAGCGGCGGGCTACGAGGTCAAGAATTTATTGGCCGTGCCCCTGGCCGTCGACGGAGAACGGTCGGGCGTCCTGGAATTCCTCAACAAGCTCCCCGCGGGTCCGTTCACGGCGCTGGACGTTGACCTCGCCGTGGCCGTGGCCAACCACGTGGCGCTGGCGGTGGAGGCTCACCGGCTGAGGGAGGGAGGCGCGACGGCGACGCGGACCTCCGAGGAAGAATCCGCCCGCCTCAAGGCCGAATCCCATTCGTTGACGGAGCGCCTCCGGGAAGCCGACAAGCGGGCGGAGGAAAATGGCCGGGAGGCCAACACGCTGCGGCAGGAGATCCTGAGCGTCCGGGAAGAGGCCGAGGCGTTGCGCCGGTCTCTGTCCGAGGCGAAGGCGGAGGTGGAGGCCGTGACGGACGAGGCCGAAAAACTCCGGGCCGATATGACTTCCGCCGAGGCCAAGGGGGATGACTCCCTCAAGGCGGCGGAGGAAGCCTCGGTGGCTTTGGAAGGGGAGATGCAAGAACTCCGAAAGAACTTGACGGCGGCGGAGGGAGACAAAGCCATGCTGTCGCGGGAGCTGGAAGAGGCCCGCGGCTCGGCCGATCGGTCGGAGGAAAAGGCCCGGGTGCTCGCGCACGACATGGAGACCGCCTTCCACCTTCAAGAAAAGACCCAACGGAAAGTCGACGACCTCGCCCTGGCTCTGGAGGAACGGAAGAAGGACTACCGACCCGAGGCGCACCGGGCGGCGCTCATGAAGGCGTTCCTGGCGGTGTCCTCCAGCCAACCCACCGAGGTGGTCTTGGAATCGATCCTGGCGTCGGCGGCCGTGCTGCTCGACGTGGAAGCCGCGAGCCTCCTGCTGGTGGACGACGAGACCAACCGACTCTACTTCGCCGCGGCCACGGGACAGAAGAAGGACCCTTTGAAGAGGATTTTCTTGAACGAAGGGGAAGGGATCGCCGGCTGGGTGGCCAAGAACGGCCGGGTCCTGAACATTCCCGACGTGGCCCTGGATTCCCGGTTCTCCGACCAGGCGGATAAATCCGCCGATTTCAAGACCCGCTCGATCCTGGCGGCGCCCCTCTTTTCCGATAGCCGCCTGATCGGGGTGGCGGAGGCCGTCAACAAGAAAGAGGGCGGCTTTTCCGACGAGGACTCCGAGATGCTGATCTCGCTCTCCCTCTACGGCGCCATGGTGATCCGCAAAGCGCAGATTTACGGGGACATGAACGATTTATTCCTTTCCACCGTCCGGGCCCTGGCGGACGCCATGGAGACCAAGGGCACCGGAGGGAAAGGCCGCGCGGAGCGCGTGAGGCGGCTGGCCCTGGCATTGGCCGACGAGATGGGGCTCCCCGCGGCGGGGCTCCGGGACCTGGAACTCGCCGCCATCCTCCACGACGTGGGAAAGATCTCCGTGCCGGAGAAGGTCCTCAGGAAACCGGAAGGCCTCACGGAGGAAGAGTCCAGGCTTTTGGCCCGCACGCCCATCGTGGGCGCCGAGATCTTGTCTTTCGCCCCGCCGCTGAAAAACGTGGTCCCTCTGGTCCGCCACGTCCATGAACGATGGGACGGCACGGGCCACCCCGACAAGCTCAAGGGCGAGGCCATCCCCGCCGGCAGCCGCGTCATCGCCGTGGCTTCCACGTTCGAAGCCATGACCGCGGACCGCCCCTACCGCCGCCGCCTCCCCGAGGAAGTCGCCCTCAAGGAAATTGAATCCCTCCGCGCCGTCCACCTGGACCCCGCCGCCGTCGACGCCCTGATCCGGCTCTACCGCAAAGGCCGCCTGAAAGACCTCTTCAGGTAACTTCCCTTGACGGGCCGTCGGACGCGCGGTAAAATAACATTGTTATCACATTGTTTTATCGGAGGCGTGGCCATGATGACGAAACACCTCTCCCCCCACGGCAACAGTCTGGCGTTGGTGATCGACAAGGGCATCCTGAGCCTGCTGGGAATCAACGAGAAGACGTCCCTGGAAATCACCACGGACGGTCGCGGCCTCTATGTGGCGCCTTCTTTGGGGGCGGCGCGCCGTCGGCGGTTTGAGGAAGCCGCTTCCTTGAGCCACAAGAAATACGGAACTCTCTTCAAAGCCCTGGCTGAGTCGGATAAGTGATGCCGTTTTTTCTCGAGTTCGACGAGGTCCTTTCCCTCCAAAGGGTCCAGGTGGAGCGGTACGGCGGGAGCGTCGGCGTCCGGGACAGGGGTCTCCTGGAATCCGCCTTGGCCATGCCCCAGGCGGCATTCGGCGGACAATTCCTCCATGCCGATCTATTTGAGATGGCGGCCGCCTATTTGTTCCATATCGTTCAAAACCATCCTTTCATCGACGCCAACAAGCGGACCGGGACCGACGCGGCCGTCACGTTTTTGACTATGAACGGAGTGGAGTTGACGGCGGCGATTCCGCCGTTCAAGGAAATGGTCCTCTCCGTCGCCCAAGGGAAGACGTCCAAATCCGCCGTGGCGGAATTTTTCCGAAAGCATTCCCGGAAAGCGCGGTGAACCGTTGTAATCCAATTGTCGTCTTCGTCACGACCTCGTCGGGGAGGGAATCGAAGAAAATTTCCGACGCGGTGTTGAAGGACCGTCTCGCCGCCTGCGTCAACCGGCTGCCGGGCGTTTCATCGCGCTATTGGTGGAAAGGAAAGATCGAGACGGGGCGGGAGGAACTTCTCCTCATCAAAACCACGCGGGCCAAACTCCCGCGATTGATCCGGCGAGTGAAAGCCCTCCATTCTTATGAAGTTCCCGAAGTGGTCGCCCTGCCGATCGTCGGCGGCAATCCCGGTTATCTCTCCTGGATCGAAGGCTCCCTCCGAAAATGACCCACCTATCTTTCATCCTCGCCAGCGCGTCGCCGCGTCGGCGGCGGCTTATAAAGTCGTTTCCCTTTGCCGCGAAAGTGATCGTCAGCCGGGTCCGCGAACCGCGTCCCCGCCCCGGGGAATCTCCCCGGCGGTACGCGTTGGAGCTGGCGGAAAAAAAGGCGCGGGAGGTTGCGCGGCGGGTGGACCGGGGGCTGGTCTTGGGTGCCGACACCGTCGTTCATCTCGGCGGACGCATCCTGGGCAAGCCCTCGAGCGCCGGTCACGCCCGGCGGATGCTGGAAACGCTCACGGGGCGATGGCATGAAGTCCACACGGCGTTGTGCCTGGTGGCGGCGCCGGGCGGGAGGGCTTGGACGGCGGCGGCGTTGACGAAGGTGAGGATGCGGCGGTTCACGGAAGAACAGCTCGACCGCTGGTCGAAGAAGAACCACGACAAGGCGGGGGCCTATGCGGCCCAGGCGGCGGGGAACCCTTTCGTCGTGGACCATCGCGGGGACTTCGACAACATCGTGGGCTTGCCCCGGCGGACGCTGAGGGAACTATTACGAAGTGCGGAAAGAGAAGGATTCAAACCAACATCAAGGCAAAAGTAAAAAGGTAAAAGGAAAAAGTAAGGAAGAACGTCAGCCTCTTAAATAGATTACCTTACTTTTTCCTTTTTACTTTT
>PMLF01000281.1 GCA_003158755.1 Elusimicrobiota bacterium
CCGTGAGGAAGTGAAAGCCAAGGTCCTGAACGCCGTGGCCCACAAGTGCTCGCTCGGCGACGAATCAGCCGGGTGAAATGGTATGGCCGCAAACTTTCGGATAATTTAATCCGAACGGCGTGTCCCGTTTGGGAGTGGTAGAATTCCTCGAACCTTTCCGAAGCGCCAAGGGCGATGCGGCGCGTTTGAAAAAGAACTTCTTAACAACGTCCCCGGTGACCAAAATATTTGGGCGCGCAACCTACAGCGGACCCGCCGAATTTGATATTTTACGGACTTGAGTTTTTAAATCAGAGGGGGATATATGCCTAAACAACCGAACGCCGGATTCATGAANNTACATCAAGAAGAACGGCCTTCAGGATAAGGTCAACAAAAGAAACATAAATGCGGATGCCGCTTTGGGAGTCGTGTTCGGCGGGAAAAAGCAAGTCTCCATGTTTGAGATGACCAAACTGATTTCCGGCCACATGAAATAAATAGGGCTCGATCGGTTCCAGCCGGTGGAGGAACCGTGGCCGGACGGTTTGACGTTCCAGGTCCCCGGATAAAGATCGGGGGGTCGGGGGAGTCTGTCCTTCGAAGCCGATGAAAGGGCTACGCCACCGGTGCCCCGTAATTCAAGAAAATCGCTTATTCCGCCCAAAGAGCTGTTGTTCTTTTTAACAAGGCGCTTTGTGATGAGCAAGTTATTTTGTTGAGGGGGATGTTTCTCTGAACCCTCATGACGCGGAATTCTGAAAAAATCCTAAACCAATCGACGAACCTCCCCTGAGACCCAAGTGGCCGGGATGGCCAACGGGAACAATTTCGGCGTTGCCACGTATTAGTGGTGAACGATACCCAAAATTGGAGGACGTTATGCCTTTGAACCATTACCTGACGCTCGGCCGCTCGGGACTGCGCGTGAGCCCTATGTGCCTGGGAGGGATGACCTTCGGCGAGGATTGGGGGTGGGGTTCCGGCGTGAAAGAAACGGAGGGCATCATCGATCGGTTCCTCGACGCCGGCGGCAATTTCATCGACACGGCCAACGTCTACACCAAAGGTCACTCCGAGAAGATCATCGGCGACCACGTCGGCCGCCATCCCCAGAAGCGGAACCGCATCGTTCTCGCCACTAAATTTTTCGGCAACCTCTACCCCGGCGACCCCAACGGCGGAGGAGCCCACCGGAAATCGATCCAAACCAACCTGGAAGAATCCCTTCGACGACTTCAAACGGATTATGTCGATCTTTATTGGATGCATTGCTGGGACAAGATCACGCCCATTGAGGAAACCCTCCGGGCGCTGGATGACCTCGTGCGGGCGGGCAAGGTTCGGTACATCGGTTTTTCCGACACGCCGGCGTGGAAAGTCGCCGAAGCGCAAACGCTGGCCCGGCTCCGAGGGTGGACTCCCTTGGCGGGCCTCCAGATCGAGTATTCCCTCGCCGAACGCACCGTGGAAGGCGACCTCCTCCCCATGGCGCGGGAGATGGGCCTTGGCGTCACGCCCTGGAGTCCCCTCAAGGGCGGCATCCTGAGCGGCAAATACACGAGGGAAAACGCCGGCAAGGTGAAACCCGGCCGTGGAGACTGGGTGGCCGCCTTTCTCGACGAAAAGGTCTACCGCATCGTCGACGTTTTGGCGGACGTGGCCAAAGAAACCGGCTCCACCCCGGCCCGCGCGGCGCTGGCCTGGCTTTCGGCTAAACCGGGGGTGTCCTCCATCATCATCGGCGCCCGTTCCCTACGCCAACTGGAAGACAACCTGGGCGCCCTCGACGTGAAGCTGACCCCCGAGCAAACGGCCAAGCTTGACGAAGCGTCGAAGCCGGTTCTGGCCTTCCCGGGCGAATTCCTCGCCCGCGCCTCGAACTTCGCCTACGGCGGGACGACCATCAACGGTCAATCTTCAGAGCTCCTCCCCATGGCTCCGAAAACCGACGCCGAGCGTTATTGAGAGGAATCGCTAAAAATGTCACTCCTGTGAATGAAAGGCGGGGGAATCAATCTTTCTCGGGTCCCGGCCAGGCCGCGATCCCTCCGGCCATGTTGGCAACCCGTTGGAATCCGTTTTGGGCCAGGAATCGGACCGCCGAGGCGCTGCGCAGGCCTTTGTGGCAATAGACCGCGGTCTCCCGAGCGGGGTCCATCTCCCCAAGGCGCGACGGCAATTGGTCCAAAGGAATGAGGAGGGACCCGGGGACGGTTTCCCGGGCGTGCTCCTCCTGTGAGCGGACGTCCAAAAGCAAGACGTCGTTCCCACGCAGTCGTTTTTCCTTGAGTTCTTTCCAGGTCATCGTTTTCATGAATCTCCTGGTATTCTATCAAGTGTCGCGTGCGGAGTTGACTATGGGTTCCCAGAAAATTCCCCGAGGTATGTATCACCGATCATCGTCGATTGTTGGAGGCTCCCATGATTCCGAAAAACCATAAATTAGCTCATCCGGGGGAAATGCTTGAGGTGACCGAATGACGAATGCGTTCGGGAAAATTGCAATGGCCGGGATTTTGATCCTCATGGGATATTTTGCCGTCTCCTTTCTCGTGATGAAGCAGGCAAAAGGGTATTACGAGGAATGCAAGGATGAGCTGCGATTGCCGGAGAGATACAACGCCGCTTTTGCCGACAAAGATTACGACGCGCTGGACGCCGAATACGCGGGCTGTGTGGAAAAGAAAGTCACCGATGTCGGGTTGTTCTTTTACAGCAAGAATACCATCATCAAGAATGTGAATCGGGAAGGTATCAGGAAGCGGTATGAACGGGGGCGAATTAATTGAGGGCGGGGGGGGACGTGTCCTGGCGGGTCGCCGACGTCGCGGCGCTGCCGCTTTCCGATCGTGAATTTTCCATCGTGGTCTTACGGTTCGCGTTCCACCATCTGGAGACCCCCCGGGCCGAGGGATGAGCCCCGCCTGAAATAAACCCCATCACTTGACGACCTCGTTGGCGAAGGTTCCGTTCCCCGTTCCCGCCGTGATTTTTCCGGGAAGCAACACGGAAAATGTCGTTCCCCGGCCGAGGGTGCTCTCGGCGCTGATGCTGCCGTTGTGCCGCTTGATAATCCCATAGGAAACCGACAACCCTAGGCCGGTCCCCTGTCCCCGCGGTTTCGTCGTGTAGAAGGGGTCGAAGATTTTGGGAAGGACTTTCGGATCGATGCCGGATCCCGTGTCGGCGAACTCCATCAGGATTTTTTCCTCGGCCGGGAGATACCGTGTGCGGATCGTGAAAGTTCCTCCCTCGGGGGTGGCGTGGCCGGCGTTGCTGATCAAATTCAAGATCACTTGCTGCAGCCGGCTCTTGTTGCCCCACACCACCAATCCATCCTGGTATTCTTTCCGGATTTCGATGCTCTTTTTTTCCAAGTGGTAGGCGCCGAACTCCAACAGGGATTCGATGGCCTCTTTGACGTCCAATTCTTCGAAAGCTTCCTTGTCCTGCCGGGCGAACATGGTGAAATCGGAGACGATCTTCAGCATATGGTCGGCCGCCCGGTGCATGATGGCCATGCTTTCCTTGAAGGGGGGAGGCGTTTCCGCGTTCAGGAAGCGTTTCTCCGCCACCTCCAAAACCATGAGGATGCTTGTCAGGGGATTTTTCAGTTCGTGGGTGATCCCGGAAAGCATTTCGCCCAGCGCGGACAGTTTCTCCGCCTGCAGCACCTCCTCGTGGGAGAGCTTCAAATCTTCGGACATCTGATTGAAGGCGCCGGCCAAGGCGCCTAGCTCGTCAGCCTGGGGGACGTCCACCCTAACCCCCCACTCGCCCTCCTTGACCCGGTCCAGCCCCCGGGAAATGGCTTGGATGGGTTTGATGACGATGTTGTTCATGAACAGGATGACGGTCCCCAGGGAGAAGGCGGAGACGACGAGCAACACGACCGACGAAAGGACCAGATACTCGTAATAGCGCTGGATGGTTTTTGAATGGAGGAATTGGAGCCGAACGGCGCCGCTGGGCTGATCGACGCCGTACCCCACCAGGCATTTCCACTTCGGATAATAATGGAGCCGCAGTCGGGCCGGGCTGATGGTGCCGATGGTCTCCTTCAAAAATAAATCGTAATTATCGACGGTGAAATTTTTTTCGCCCGAAAGGAGATACTTCCGGGCCCAGGCGTCGATGACGTTCGGGGGGGCGAGGGCGACGAGTTGCCGGTTGTCGAACCCCGTCCGCCAACGCCTGGAAGGATAGTCCAAAATCAAGGCATGGTCGCCGTCGGGGTCGGCGCGCCGCAAAAGGCCTTCCACTCTTTGGGGGGTATTCCCGGCGGTATCGACCGCCGGATCGAGAAAGCGAAAGAAAAGATCGCTCTGGTCGTCGACCAATTCCCGGTTCATTTCCAAAAACTCGTTCTTGAACATCGCCAGGCTTTCCCGCTGGTTGCGCATCCGAGTGATGACCGCCGCGACGGAGAAGAGGGCCGCCACCAGCGTGAAGCCCAACACCAGCAGCAGGGTTATTTTTCGGTTGATCCGCATTATCGGATTTTTCGCCGGGCGAGGTCGGCCAGGACCTCGATGTTGGAATTGTCCACCAGGCCGACGCCGGTGTCGACGTAGAGGCCGGAAAATCCGTATTTTTTCGTCAGGCACGCCTGGAGGACGGGCAGGTAGCCCTGCAAATAGGGTTGCTGATCGTGCACCAACCCCACGTAGCCCTCGCGGACCGCGTCGACCGTTTTGGCGGACAAATCGAACCCGCCGACGATGATTTCCCCCGGCTTTTTCCCCAGGCTTTTCAGGATCGATCCAACCGCGCTGGTCACGGGGCCGTGGTCGACGACGATGAAACGAGCTTTCGGGAATACCTTGAACGCTCCGGCGAAGAGGGCGAGTCCCGCCTCGGAATTCGGGTTTTTCTCGACGTCGAGAGGGATGTTGACCGCGTGAACCTTGATGCCGCTTTGTTCCAAAGCGTCGATGCACCCCTGGCTGCGACGGCTTCGGGACTCGGAATCCATGTATTGGGTCCCTTCGCCTGTTTTGATGTTGATCCCGAAAACGATCGCTTCTTCCCCGGCTTTCAGGCCGAACTTCCTGACGCAGCCGGAGCTGAGCATCTTTCCGGAGCTGTAGAGTTCCTGTCCGACGTATCCCAACCCTTTGGCGGCGTATTTTTCCCTGATTTTTGGGATATCGACGTTTTGCAAGGTCACGATGATGCCCTTGCGGACGGCCTCATCGATTAAGGGGGAGAGAGTGCCTCCGCCGGGGTGACCCATCATGCAGATCGCGTCGGGGGATTTGGAAACGGCGTCCTTGAACTGGAGTGCCATCTTGCGGGCGTCCCAATCGGACCACACGAAGTCGACGGAACACCCCAGATCGTTCCGGGCCGCCTCGGCTCCGCTTTGGACGATTCCGGCGAAGGAGTCCCCTTGGGGTCCGCCGGCGAAAAATACGACGTGGATCCCTTCAAAACTCTTCTTCTCGCGTCCGCACGATGATAATCCGAAGATGGAAAAAACAAGCAAGAACACGACGCCCAGGGGCGCGGCGTATCTAACAGGGGCATTTCCGGTCACAGGTGTTCCCTCCATACGACGTCAACCGAGTATAATGTGCAATTACCCGTACTGCAATATCAATCATTTCAAGCACCGGAGACCGAAAGGTTCATCGAATAAGGGAACGGCCGGAGAACGGGGGGACTTGAAATACCGAATTAGCGCTTCAAGATGGGTCGGGCACCGCCACGCGATTATCCATGGATTTTTACGTCCGGGAGGGTCGGTAGGTTCTCCATCCCTCTTGATGCCGCTTCTCGATTTTTAAGAGATAATATTTGAAGCGCCCGCGATGATTCATCCTCTGGAGATTCCCATGAAACGCCTTGCCCTGTCTTTGTCCGCTCTGATGGCCGTCCTACCCGTCCGCNNTTTTCTCAATGGCAATGCCCGAGAGCGCCCGCCCGGTTCGCGGGGATCCCTATCACGAGATCGCCGAGAAGCTGGCGGGCAAGGCCGCCGCCAAGCTTTCCGAAAAGAAGATCGCCGTCCTGTCCTTCGAATACATGGACGGCCGGCAGTCTCCGGGAGGTCGGGCCGTGACGGAAAAATTAACGAACCGATTGGTCGAGGAGGGGGAAGTCACGGTGATCGAGCGGGCGATGGTGGAAAAACTCATTAATGAGCTGGAGTTCCAAAATTCCGCCGCCATCGATGCGGACACGGCCAAAAGGTTGGGGAAGGGTTTGGGCGTGGAAGCCATCGTCACCGGCACCCTTGAGGACCAGGCCGACGGGGACGTGGAGATCAGCGCCCGCCTCATCAAGACGGAATCTTTCGAGATCATCGCCGCCTGCAGCCGGACGGTGGAGAAGACTTGGCGCGACCAGCCCGCTCAATCGGAAGGTTCGTCGCCGGAGGATTCCTCCGATGACGAGCCGGAGCGCAAACCCCGGCTGCGCTGATCAACTAAACTACTATGCAATATCCCCTTAATGGTTCTATCGTTCAATCCAAGTGGCAGGGCAGTCACTCAATATTTATTCCAAATCTCAGCCACATTCGAAAAGATCTTGGACCGGGGTGTACGACCAAACGATCCTTTGCAGCGAATGTGAAGCAAAATTTAGTGATTGCGACACATATGCTTGTGAAGTTTTTTTCTCAGGTAAATTCACAAGAGAACTTCTTAAAGAAGATGATGGGAATAACCTCGGCACCTATTTCCCTCTAATCAAAGTGCCATTTATCCTTCATTCTTCCGCCCGGAGGTTTAGGTCAAGCTGATTTCCCGACGGGCGGTGGAACGAGGCGATCGACAGCTCAGGCCCCCGGTTGGAAAGTCCCACTTTCCGCCGGCCCGCTTCGAAAAGTCCGTCCACCATTTTTGAAAAGATTCCTCCGCCCGCCCGGCGCTCGCCGACGCACGACTCCGTTTCCAGACGATGAAGAACCTTCGCCTTTCTGTCCGGAAATTGGACCTCCAACCAATGTTCGAAAATCGCCCGCACCGCCCCCGGAAGCCTGAGCATGTCGTATCCCGCGAACCGCGCTCCCGCGTCGGCCGCGGCTTGAAGGATTTTCGGCATCTCGTGGTCGGTGAGGGACGGAAGGACCGGCGCGATCAGGATTCCCGTTGGGATCCCGGCCTTGGCCAGGGCCTCGATGGCCGCCAGGCGCTGGGACGGACGGGAGGCTCGGGGCTCCAGGATTCGGGCCAGGTCTTCGTCCAGCGTTGTCAGGGAGAGGGTCACCTCCGCCGCTTTCCGGCGCGCGAGGTCTCGAAGCAGATCGATGTCCCGGGTGACGAGGAAGTTCTTCGTGATGATGGAGACCGGGTTCTTCGTTTCCGCGAACACTTCGAGACAGCCGCGGGTGAGCCTCCAACGGCGTTCGGCGGGCTGATAGCAATCGGTGGCGCTGCTGAGCATGATGGGTCGCGGTTTCCATCGGGGGGACGACAAGGCTTCCCGGAGCAGGCGCGGCGCGTTTTCCTTGACGACGATTTTGCACTCGAAGTCGAGGCCAGCGGAGAACCCCAGCCGTTCGTGGTACGGCCTGGCGTAGCAATAGACGCAGCCGTGCTCGCAGCCGCGGTA
>PMLF01000178.1 GCA_003158755.1 Elusimicrobiota bacterium
ACGGTAGGCGCGTCTTCCCCTACGTTAGGATGCGAATGGAGCAATTCGTTTAGACGGTAAATCAACGCTTTTGGTGTTTCTTGGGCGACGGAAGACGGGGGGTTATATTGACGGACGGCGGGAGCCTGGGCGGCGTTTTGGCTCGCCACCTCCTGGCCGGTGGGAAGGCCGATAAACGGGGATGGGGCGATAGGCCCTAGGACCTCTTTCCCCATCACGAAGAGCGCCGCGACTATCGCCCTAAACATGCGCTGATTTTACATGAATACTTACACCTATTGCTCTGGTTCCTCCCCCCCGTTTTCCGCCGCCTCCACTTCGCCCAACTGCGTATGGATGGCCTCCAACGTTGCCCCCTCGGCCCGTAGCCGGGCGATACAGGCGGCGCGGATCACCCGGCAGGGCATGGCGGCCCTGGGCTTGACCTGGCGCACCACGGCGGCGACGATCTTCTGAACTGTCCCCATGTTCAAGGGGTTGCCGCGCATGGGCTCGATGAATAGCGCCGTGCCGCGGCGCTCGGCCGCCGGACCTTCGCCGGGGAGCTGCGCCCATTCCGGGCGGACCTCTTTCAAATACCGGCCCAGGAACGCCCGCGCGGATTCCGTCAGCGGGGCCGTACGCACCTTTCCATCGACGGACGATCTCACGCGCAAGCGCCCGGCTTCCAGGTCCACGTCCTCCAATTCCAGCGACGCCACCTCGGGCGCACGGACCCCGGCCGCGTAGATCACTTCCAATATGGCGCGGTCGCGCAGGCCGTCATACTGGTCAACGTCCGGCGTGTTCAAGACTTTTTCCATCTCTTCCGCCGTCAGGGCGTGCGTCCCGCCGCCCCACAGGGACAAACCGCCCAGTATCCATTTCGCCGGGTTCTCCTTCAGCCATCCCCGCTCCACCACGTGTTCCAAGAAGCTCCGCACGATCACAAGACGCGCCCCGGCAGTCTTAGGCGATAAAGGCTTGCCCGTCATCGGCACGACCCGTTCCAATAGCCTCCGCCGGTATTCCTCCACAAGGCCGGACGTCAGTTGCTCCACCTCCACGGCCTGCCGCGTCTTCATCAGCTCCAAAAACTCCCGCGTCACGCTCACCTGCTGCCACACCGACGACTTGCCGGTTTTCTTCTCCTTGTAAGCCGCCAGATATTTCTCCCTCGCCTCGCTGATCTTCATTCGTTTTTCCTCCTCGCGGATGACACCGCGTATGCTCGGCCTTCAAGTCCACCGTCAAGACCGTCGTGTAAATCTCCGTCGTGGAAAGGTGCGCGTGGCCGAGCATCCGTTGGATCAACTGCACGTCGGCCCCGCCGCGCAGCATGTGCGTGGCGAAGGCGTGGCGCAGGATATGGCACTCCTTCGCCGCGCCGGGCGCGACGGACCGGACGCACCACCGCACCATCCGCCCCACCGCCTCGCTCTTGATCCGCCGCCCGCCCGGTTCGATGAAAACCGGCGACTCCCTGCCGGCCGGGGGCCGGGCGGCCCTCGCCGGCGCCGCCCACCGCGCGCCCACCATCGCGGGCCGGACCTCGCGGACGTAGCGGGCCAGGAACTCCAAGGCCGCGCCGATCAAGGGCAGCGTCCGGCCTTTGCCGCCTTTCCCGCTCCGGACCGTCAACGTCCCCTCGGCCATGTTCACGTCGTAGAGGTCCAGGGCGACGAGCTCCGCCCGCCGGATGCCGGTGGAATAGAAAACCTCAAGGATCGCGCGGTCCCTCATGCCCCGGTGCGTCCCGATGTCGGGACGCGACAGGATGTACTCCATCTCGTTTTCCGTCGGGATGTGCGCCGGAAGCGCGGGCCGGTCCCTCGTCCATTCCAAATGCGCCGCCGGGTCCATCGCCACTTCCCCCCGCCGCGCCAGGAACTCGAAGAGCTGCCGCGCCGCCAAGAGGTGCTTTTCCACCGTCGAACGCGCCAACCGCTTCCCGCCCCACCAGCAATACCGTTTCATCACCCACGCCTTGTACTCGGCCAGGTCCTCACGCGCGGCCTCCCGCACGTCGTGGACGCCGCGCCTCTTTAGGAACTCGATCAGCGCCCGCAAATCGACCTCGTACATCGTCACCGTGCCGCGGGAATAGCCCTTGGCCTCCAACCAACGCAGGAAGGCGTCCCGCGCCTCGATCAATTCCATAGCTTCCCTCCCTGGGCCGGGGGACGAAGGTCCTCGACGACGTGGACGCGCTCCCTCGGGTGGCACCGCTTCAATTCCCGTTTCAAGTCCCCGACCTCCACACGTAAATACACCTGCGTGGATTCCAAGCTCCGATGACCGAGGAGCCGTTGAATGTGCCGAAGGGACGCGCGGCCTTTCAGCATGTGCGTGGCGCACGTGTGCCGGACGCCGTGCGCCGTCACGGGCTTCTTGACCCCGGCGCGCCCCGCGAACCGCTGCACGATCCAGCGGTTGACCGTCGTACCGTTCATCTTCCCGCCGAACCGCCCGACGAAAAGGACGCCGGGGTCCTCGTGCCATCCCAATATCGCGGGCCGGGCCTCCCGGATGTAGAGCTCCACGTACTTCGCCGCGATCCCGCCCAGGGGGACCACCCGGTCCACCCCGCCCTTGCCATTTTTAACCCGCACCTCGCCCTCCGCCGTGTTCACGTCGGCAATCGTCAGGCTCCGGACCTCATTGTTCCGAAGCCCCGACGAATACATCAACTCCAACATGGCCCGGTCCCTCAACCCCAAGGGCGTGTCCACGTCGGGCGCGCTCAAAACCCGGTCCATCTCCCGGCGGCTCATGATGCCGCGCGGCAGAGGCTTTTTCCGACGGGGAAGCGATATCCCCGACGACGGGTCTGCCAGCATGTAACCGCGCCGCACCAACCACCGGAAGAGGACCCGCACGGACATGAGCGCCTTCGCCTGGCTCGCCATGCCCAGAGGCTCACCCCGGCGGCCGAGCTGGTTGAAGAGGTGCATTTGGTACTTGTGCATCGTGTCCGCGGTGATGGACTCCAACTTTTCCTCGTCGCGCTTCCTCAAGAATTCCACGAAGTAATCAACGCCCCACTTGATGTACTCCTCCGTCCGGTCGGCGTAACCCTCCGTCCGGCGGTCCCGGACGAACTCACCGGCCAGGGCGCGTACGCGCCCGATCTCCTGTTCATTCATGACGGTGCCTCTCTTTTCCGCGCGAAGTGCGCGAAGTTGGGATTTTCTGACGAAAACGATTGATGGTTAAGGGGAAGAACTTCGCGCCCCGTTTCCGCGAAGTTGCGCGAAGCGCGCGAGGTTGGAGGAATAAACGGGATTTATTGCGGTTTCTGCCGAAGCTCCTCGGGCGTGGTCAGCCCCGGCAAGGGCCGGTCCACGTCCCCGGCCCGCTCGGTCAAGGCGTAGCGGCACGTCCTGCCCTGGCCGCCGCCGGTCGTGTCGCGGAGGTACTCCAGGCTGACCAGCTCGCCCAAGAGGTCCCGCAAGCGCGTGTCCGCCAGCCCCGACGCCTCCCGGATCTGGCGGCGCGTGACGCCGCCGTCCGCCGGGCGCATGGCCTCGATCGCCTTCAAAAGCTCCCGTTGCGGCTTCTTCAAATCGTTAAAGCACTCCCCCATGACGGCTTTAGCCAGAGCATAGGCGATTTCGTAATCCTCGACGGTGGCGTCAATGTAGGGGACGCCTTCCTCGGTCTGCTTCACCTCGCGTTGATACTGGTGGAGGAAAGCGACGACAATGATGAGGTTCAAAAACCGGAGGTTGTCGCGCCGGGTGCGAAGCCACCGCGTCGGAAAGTTCAGCCGGGCCGCGTAGGGGATCACCACGGCGACGTTCTTTAAAAGCCGCTGCATGTTGTGATGACGACGCTGGATGTCGTCCTGTCCGGTCTTCTTCCTCAAACCGTCCAGGGTCTTGGATAGGCGCTGCCGCTCGTGGATGCGCCGCGTCTGCTCCGGGCTTTCGTCTAAGAAAATCAAAAAGCTCCGCGTGGCGTTCTCCTCGTGGATGCGGGGCTGCGTCGTGCTCTCGATGTAGGCCACGGGTCCCTCGACCTCGAAAAACTTCGATTTCATTTCTCCCGTGGTTTCGTCCTTCATGGTCACCACTTGCGACAGCTTCTTTTTGCTCTGCAACGTGCGGATGGCGTAGTCGGCTTGTTCCGCCCCCACGCGCTCCTCCATCACGATCAGCTTGTGCTTAATTCCGTCCTTGGCGATGTAGAAGAACGCCTGGGGCGTGGCGCGGGAAAGGGATACGACCTCCTCGGGCGGCGTCAATTTCTCGACGGTATCCGCCAGGACCGATTTCCCGGCGGCGGACTGGCTGATGATCGAGCAGGACAAAGGATCGTCCAGCTTCCGCGATACCCCTACCAGGTATCCCAGCGCCTTGTTCGCCTCCTCTCCGACGTAGCCCACGGCCTCCATGTCGCGCAGGATGTCGGCGTAAAGCGTCGGGCTCCGCAACGCCGCCATGGCCTCCGCCCGCCCCTCCTCCGTCATAGGCGGCGGACCGGCCGGGGCCTCTTCCGACGATCCTTGCAACCGCTCAAGCTCGGGGATCATCCGGTTAAGCTCGCCGTGCAATTCCCCCTCCTGGGCGTCGAAGATTCGACGGCAGCACGCGACGAACCCGGCCCGCGACTTGGCGGAATAAAGGTCCAGGTGGTCCACGTGGACCGTCCCGGCGCTCTCCACCTTCAAGCTCACGCGCATGTGCTCCCGGCGTTTCGTGGGCAAGCCCACCACTCGGTACGACCGGCCGTCGAACGCGAAATGGATTCCGTCCTCCCGCCGTTCCACCGTCGGCCCGGTTCCCGGCGCGGCAGCCTCGACGGATACCGTCGGGGCGCGAACAACGGCCGCGGTCCCCGGCGCTGCCGACATCGACAACCGGGCGCGCAATTCTTCCCCCGGCATCCCAAGCCGTAACGCCTCGTTCATGTCCTTGTACTGCGGCGGAAGGTAGAGCCCGCGCGGATCGATCCCCAAGGCCGCCAGTCTCCTGACGATAGGCTCCCGCGCGCTCTCCCCGGCCTCGTCGTTGTCCATGCACAGGAACACGCGCCGCGTCCGGTGATCCTGGAAAAGGCGCAAGTGTTCCTCCGTCAACCCGTTCGTGCCGAAGATAGGGACCGTGTTCGGAAAACCCAACGCCGCCGCGCTCATGGCGTCGATGATGGACTCGACCAGGATGATTTCCTCGTGCGCCTTGATCGCCGCCGCGTTCCAGACGCCCCGGTGCGGACCCGGTAAATAGAGGTGCGACACGCCCGCCGCCCCTTGCCGGATGTTCCGGCCGTAGAGCCCCACCACCGCCCCGTTTCCGTCGTAGATCGGGAACACGACGCAATTGAAGAACCGCTCCGTCCCCTTCTCGTTCAGGATGCCCGCCTCGCGCAGGACGCGGACCGCCTCATGGGCTGGATCGTCGGGGAGCATCCGCCGAAGGCGACCGTTCACGAAACCCACCTTGTGCCGCCGGATCAGTTCCCCGTCTTTGATCCCTCGGCCCGCCAGATACTCCACGCCGCGCCGATCCTCCATGAACGCCGCGTGGTAGACCTCCACCGCGCGCGCCAGCGCCTCCGGGCGATGGATCGCCGGGGCCGGGGCGGGCGCGCGGCTCTCCGACGGGACCGGGGCCAGCCTCAACTCGTCCGCGCTCTTCTGGTACGCGTCCGTGAAAGAAATCTTCTCGTACATTATTCGGAAGTCCAGATAGTTCCCGTGCGTGCGGCACCCGAAACAGTTCCACACCCATTTATTGTTCTTGTATCCGACGGAAAGGCTCGGGGTCTTCTTGTCTTCGTGGAAGGGGCAGCGGGTTTGGTAGGCGTTTTTTCCGACGGGCTTAAGCTGCAGGCCGTATCCTTGCATCAACTTCGGCAGGTCCATCCCTTTGATGGCGTCCAACACGTGCGGATCAAGTTTCATGGTCATGTCTCCCCGTGGGGTTTTTTGGGACCTTCGTCCCGTTGGTTCCTGCGGCCTCGCTACTCCCTCGATGAACTGTCGCCTCCGAAAATCACCTGTTTCAAGTGGCTCACGTGCGTCTTAAGTTTCCTCACGTTGCACACCGCGTCCCCGTCCTTGAACCGCCGCGCCAGGTCCTCCACGCCCTCCCCCGTCAGCCGGAAGATGTACTCCCGTTTTCCGTCGGACTTGATCCGGATATGAAACCCGTCCAGCCAGCCGCCCTCCGCCAGCAGATACGCGCCCTGCCACAGGTCTTTCGTCTCAACCATGGTCCACCTCTTCCAAGCGCCGACGCGCCCGCATTTCCAGATACTCCACGCTCCGCCTCTGCCGCGCGAGGTTCCCCAAGATGTTCCCGTCGGCGTAATGGCTCGTCAGGTAATCCATTCCCTTTCCGTCGACGATGAACACCGGCACCCGCCAGCCCTCCCCGCCCATGACCGGCCGGACCTCCTTCAGCTCTCCGCCGTTCGCCACCAGATACGCCGCCAACCACAAGTCTTTCGTCTCAATCGCCATCGGGTCCCTCCAACGGCCGCCGCGCCCCGTTGACCAGCTCCGCAGCCTTCGTCAGCCATTCCGCCAAGCCGTCCTCCTCCCTCTCCCGCAACACGACCACGATTTCCCTCCGCCCGCTGTCCCGCCTTAAAACGTGGACCATCTCCACCACGCACGACCCGCGCCATACGCGCTCACCGTCAAAGTCCATCGCCGCCCTCCTTTCCCGGCCCTGGGGCCGATCACGGCGGTACGGTGTCAAGCGATTTCTTGCCTTCCCCCGCCGTTTTTATCCGCTCCGAAAGTTGTGCCGGTATTCTACGGTTGCGGTAGAATATTGTCAATGCGTTCTACCCTTGGATTTTTAATGTCGTGCCATAATATGGGAAATGATTCGTTTCGCGAGGAAATCAAAATGCCCCGGCGGGTGAAGACCAGGACTCCTTTCGCCCAACGGTTGGTCAACATCCGTTCCGCCAAGGGCTTGACCCAAATGGAACTCGCGCGGATGACGAGGTTGTCTCCGCGCGTCATCGCCCTTTATGAAACCCACATCCTCCAGCCCAACATGGCGGTCGTGGTCCGGCTGGCGAAGGTCCTCCAGGTCTCCTCGGACGACCTCCTGGGCCACAGGGCCGCGGTGAACCAAAAGACCGTCTCCCCGAAGGTCATCAAACGGGCCAAATTGATTGACCACCTTTCCCCCACGCACAAGAAAGCCATCCTCGATCTGATCGACAGTTACCACCACAAAAGGGCCTCTCGGAAAAACGGCGTCGGCTAATCTTCCGACGTGGTTTTTAAAACGGCGAAACCGCCGGGCGCGCTGTTTGCGCCCGGCGGTTTCTTCGCTTGCCCCCGCCCTCCCTCACGGGTGGGCGGGCCGGGGTGGGAGGGTGGGGCAAAGCGGGCCGTGCACTCCGCGCCTGGTTCAGCGGCGCGGTGTGCACGGTGGCTTTTTACATGGACCGGGTTTTTCCTTCGCCCCCTCCCTCCCTGCACGGGAGGGAGGGCCGGGGAGGGTGGGTGGTGTAAAGCGGGCGCCGCACTCCGCGCCTGGTTCAGCGGCGCGGTGTGCGGCGGGGCTTTTCACATGGGCGGGGGTTTTTCCTTTCTGCTTCTTCCGCCCCTTTGGGGCGGATGGCCGCCTCTGGCGGCCGGGTGGGGAAAGGGGACCGGGGGGAGGGGGGCTCCCAGCCGTGCAGGCCCCCCGCCCCCCGCGCGCGGCCGCCTTGGGGCCGCGCGGTGTTGCGGGGGGAGGGGGGCCGCTTTAAGCACGGCGGCATCCGGCAGCGCGGCCCTCTGGGCCGCGCAATGGGCCGGGGCCGCATGGCAGCGCGACGGCGCGGCACCTTGGCCGCGACGGAAACGGAACGACCGGGAGCCTTTGACATGGGAAGACTTTTACCACCCCGCCCACCTGGGGCGGGCCGCCCGCCGGGACGCTTTTTCCCGGCGGCGGGTGGGGAGGATGACTTGGGGCAATACCCTCCGGGGGTATTGTTGGTTTAAGCTCGACGGAAAACGACACCGCCGCGCGGGGTGAACCCAACGGCGGCCGGGCCTGGCCCGGACGACGAAAAACACGGTTGGCGAGGATTTAACGCCGTTCCGCGACGATGGGACCCAAACCAGTGGCCCGTTGCATTTGTGCCGGGCCACTCCTCTGCCGCGCGGCGCGGCAGGGCAGCCGCCGCCTCTGGCGGCGGCAGGCGGGCTCCGACCGCCGGTGACCTGACGCAGGTTTGGGGCTAAGGTGCGCTGCCGCAGCCCCGCGCCCGCCTTTGGTGCGGGGACCGGCGGCGCGCCGACCACGGGCGCGGTGTGGAACGCCACCACCACCGACGACAGATTTTTAACCGGAGCTGGAAACAGTCACCACCCGGGGAAGCCAGCCGCCGCGACAGCGGCGGCGGCCAGACGCGCGGTGTGTGCGCGGCTGGCCGGGGACGGGCGAAGCCCGGCCCCTGGCG
>PMLF01000145.1 GCA_003158755.1 Elusimicrobiota bacterium
CAGAGGCCATCCAGTTGGTCTAAAAACACATCCCGGCTGTATTCGCCGGTCGCGGGATCAAAGCACGTGGCGTAATAGCCCATCGGCTCGCCGTCTTTGTCTTTCGCCTCGATCCAAAGCTTCTCGAAAGCGACCGAGGCCTTCTGGTAATACGCTTCGTAGCGGACTTTGGCCTCCCCGTCGTTCGTCATCTCCGCCATCTTCGCCATGGCCAGGCATGAGGCCATGAAGAGGTTGACGCTGTAGGCGTCGTAGCCGAACAGCCGGAGGTTGTCGAAGGTGTTGCGGACTTCGCCGGCGTTCCCTTCCGGGACGCCGTTTCCTTTGTCGAGCTTCACCAGATACTCGAACCCTTCCTTCAGTTTTTGCCAGTTGGTTCTTCCGTTGGCGTCGACATCGGTCAGGAACTTTTCATCGCGCATCAATTTGACGTTCCGGTAAGTTCTCAACGCCAGTTTGGGGAACAAGTCCACCCAATAGTTCGTGTTGTACCAGTTGTATTCGTTATGGCCCCGCAGTGGATTCCCAACGGTAAGGGCTCCCACGTCGTGGTTGATGCTCCCCCGCAGTTTCTTGACGGCGCAAATGTGCGTCAACGACTTGCCTTTGTATCCGGTCTTGCCCGGAGCATTCCCGTCTCCGATGTCGACGTCGTAGTCGAGCTCGTGAAGGCGTTTCGACTCGGTAGGGGTCAATGCCTCGTTCGACGCCTCTTTCTCGTGAGCTTCGAACTTCTTCGTCAACCTCTCCCACTCGGTGAAGTTCGCCTTCAGAGTGTCGTTGCCGGCATGCCAGTGGTACCAGGTCCGGCCGAGGTCTTCTTCTTCGATCGAATCGATGAACTTCTGGCACAGCTGCCGCTCAACGTTCGGAAATATCATCAGCATCAGCATGGAATACCAATCCACGTCGGCCGAATTGTTGAAGGGATAATCGAAACACTCCAAGAATCGCGCCACGCCGTCCTTCGTCCACACCGACGCGTTGGCCAGCAGATAGGCGATTTCGTTGAAGAGTAAATTGAACATCCTCACCGCGCCCCGCCGGTCGTTCTTGAAAGCGGGGTCCTGCCGTACGAGGCTGAACACGCCTTTTTGGATCGCCTCGGCCCTGTTCTGCCAGGACTCGTGGCGCGACAGCGCCGCCCAGGCCATGTCCGTCGTCCGCGTCGCCTCGTCCGGATAATTCGCCGTATAGGCGCGGTCGACGTGCACCCCGTCGACGTATTTGTGTTCCGGGAAGTCGTAGACGGTGGAGAAGGGGATCTCCAACTCCTGGCCCGGCTCCAGTTCCACCGTCACGGCGATGGCCGCGCCTTGCTCGAAGCTCGCCTCGGACTCGTCATACACCTTGTAGAAATCGCCGTCCGCCCTTACTTCAGTGGAAGCCTGGTAATTCCGCACCAAGAAATGAGGCTGGGTTGCGATCTTGACGCCTTTCATCTTTGGAACGGCGATGGCCATCCTGTCCTTGCTCTTCACGTTTCCCATCACGACGCCTTCCATGACGTCGCTGGTGAAGGCCTTGTGTACTTGTCCAGACGTGGCGCCGTTGAATTCGAACACGTTCTCCTGTTGTTTGCGCCTTTTCTTCTGCGGAGTCCCATCGCCCACCAGGCTGGGCTTGCTGAACACCAGCGTCACGGTATGCTTGGTCTTTGTGGGATTCGTCATCCGGAATACGTCGACGGCCGTCGGCAAGGTGACGTCGTTCCCTGATAGGATCGGGGACGTCGTCGTCCTCTCAATCCGCACATCCCCGAGGTCGAACCGGCCGGTCATCGCCGGCGGAGTGAGGGTGACCGTGGTCTTGTCCTCGGGCACCGACGGCGGATAATCCTGGGTGTCCTCTCCCTGATTGTCTTCGTTCGCCGGGTTGGCCATGGTCAAAAGGCGGCGTTTGTTCGCGTCCCCGTCCACTTGCACGATGGGTAATGAAGCTCGCCGGAAAGAGGGGCCGAACGTGTACATGGCCCCGTCGCGGTTCAGCCGGTTGTCTTCGCCGGTGGGCGCCACGCCCACGCTCAGGGTCGGCGCGCCCGTAACGACTCCCGTGGCAGGGAAATCAACGGTGTGGTACGTTCCATACTGAATGTGAGGGAGCATCCTGTTGATCTGATAAATATAAATCACTTCTTCCCCGGTCAGTGTGTGGGGTTCGTTCGGCTGGAGCTCCGCCAGCGCCGGGTCTTCCGCCGCCTGGGCCGCCTTTTCCTCTCGCGAACGGAACTCCCTGTCCATCTTTTTAATGAAGCTTTCCGGGTTCCGGCCGAGGGTCAAAACGACATCCACGGATTTTTTCTCGCCGACCTCGGAGAGCGGAACCACGTTCCCCTCCACCGTCTTTCCGTCGACCGTCATGGACGCCGCACGGCCCTTTTTTACGGTGATGTTGTACGTCACGCCCCGATACACACGTTTCACCGTGAACCCCGACCACTTTTTCGGAATGACGGGATCGATTTTCAAGCCTCCATACGTCGGCTGGATTCCCAAAACGCTCTTTTGCGTGGCTTGGACCGCGGTCGTCACCGTCCCGGACAACCAGGGATTGTTCGTCAAGCCGAAGTTGGGGTGCTCATCGCTCAACGTGTTTTGATGGAAAACGTCCGGCTGGGACGCCGAGACGCGCACATCTTTCTTGAGCGGGTTGATCCGGTCCAGGAGCCCAATCGCTTCCGCTCCCCGGCCCATCTTCGTCATGGACTCCATGTTCCAAGGGTTGAGGTGAAGGAAAATGCCGGAGTTTTCCTTGGCGCCCACCGGATAACCCGTCGCGCCGCCGACCGAGCTGTCGGGTTCAGGATATCCCGGGGCTATGGTCTTGACTCCGTGTTTCGTCATCAATAAACGGTCGATGGAGGCCAACGTCTTTTTCGCTTTCTCCGGCGTAGCGAAACCGGAATTGATGGCCCACGTCTGGACGTGGTTGTATATCCGTTTTTCCTTCCCGTTCTTGTCGGCATTGGATCCTTCGGGCTTGCCGTCCGGACGGAAGTAAGCCGTGTACCACTCCCCGTTCCAAGCGTGGGTGTTCACGTTCCGTTTCATGTCGTCGTAATCGGCCATGTACCGGTCGGCGGCGTCCGCGTTGCCCATAAACCGTGTCAATTCGGAAAATTCCATGAGGGCCTTGCCGTAGAGGCAGGCGGCCATCACGGATTCGGCCCCTTCGCCCAGGTTGACGGCATCGTTCCAGTCGGCGTGCCCCAACAAGGGCAGGCCATGTTCGCCAACGTTGAATTTGGTGAACATGAGGCCCCTTTTCAAATGTTCGAGGACCGTGCCGGACTTCTTCCCGCCATGGTAGGGAATCACCTTGTTGAGGAATGCAACGTCTCCTGTTTCCTTGATGTATTCAACCACGGACAGGATGCCCCAAAGGTGGTCGTCGCAATAAAAGCCGTTCTCACCCGCTTCGCCCGTCGAGGCCTTCTTCGTCAACGGGTTGTACTGGTGCATGGCGGAGCCGTCTTCCTTTTGAATGGACAGGAGATTTTCGATCATCTGCCTAGGTTCCTCGGTCATGTACGGAAGCGTCCCCACGAGGTCCTGGTTGCTGTCGCGGGTGCCGATGCCGCGGGAATCTTTCTTGGCGGCCAATTGCCTGGGCGACAGGTAGCGCGACCACCAGAAGGTCGCGTTGTTTTGACGGGGAGCCAGGACGTTGACGATGCGGTCGAAATCGGGATCGGGCGTCTTGGCTTCGAAATGATCGAGGTATTCTTTCCAGCGCGTTTTAAGGCCGGCGAGGGCGGTGTCTACGTTCGCGGGATTCCGATAACGCTCGATCAAGGGGAGGGAGTTCTCAATATTCTTTCCAGACTGAATGTCCGCCTGTCCCACCTGGGTGACGACCCGGGAGGAACCCGTGCCGGCGGCCAATTTCCCAAGGGAAATGACCGCGACAGTCATTTGATCTCCGACGGCGGCCCCCGTCGCCTCGTAGTTGTCGAGGCTCTCCTCTTTCAGTCCGCTGGGATCGGCCGCCGATGATCCGGCCCTGATGAAATGCTTGCGATCGGTCGTAAAAGATCCGACGTCGAGGCTGGAGGCGAAGAAGTTCTCCCTCTTCCCTTTTTCGAAATGCGTGAATTGCCGAATCAATTTCACATCTCCCGCGCCGTCGCGAAGGGCCTTGGACTCCATGACCTGAGGCACGAAATCCGCGTTGGCGTTGTCTTCTTCGATGGTGGGATAGCTGAACTGAACGGCCGGAATGACCTCCACCTCGGCGTCTTCTTTGGAGATGTTGGTCACCTGCACGTCCTGCACGACTTGGCTGCCCCCCTCCGGGACGAAAACGGTCACCTCGGTGCGGATGCCGTGCATCTCGGAAATGTAGCGGTTGTACCCCAGCCCCAAGCGGCATTCGAATTTGTCGTATTTGCCCATGACCGGCGTGTGGAACGGAGAAAAGAGCGTCACGGTGCCGTCCGCGTTCTTTTTCCGCACATACATGGATGTTCCGCGTATTTCGTTGTCGGGGGAATGGACATCGTAGCGCGTGATGCGGTTCGTCGCGGGGTCGCCCTTGCAGATGTTCAGTCCGCCCGTATGATCGATGTACCCGCCGAAATTGAGCGTGCCGATGTAGTTGACCCATTTTGAGGGCGTATTGGGGTCCGTGATGACGTACTCGCGGTTGGCGTCGTCATAATGACCATAATGGTCAGGGCCGGG
>PMLF01000108.1 GCA_003158755.1 Elusimicrobiota bacterium
CGCTTCGCTCCTCGCAATGACGCCAAAGGTTGAACAATCCTTTATGGGCAAAACCCTTACCGAAAAGTCTCACCACCAACAGGAATCGAACACCGATGACGCCTCCGGATGGAGGACCATCCTCCTCAACGACGACTGGCACACCTTTCAAGAGGTGGCGACCCAGCTCATGAAAGCGACCCACTGCACCCACGAGCGCGGCATGGGTTTGGCGAACGTGGTCCACCACACCGGGAGCGCCATCGTCTACAAGGGCGCCAAGGAACGATGCGAAGCCGTGGCCTCAATTCTGGAAGTCATCAAGCTCAAGACCCAAGTGTGCCGATGAAATATTGGGTGCCGCCCACCTTTTTGTTTCTGGCCGTCGCCGTCCGGGGGGCGGACGCCACTCACGATGTCCGATTTGAACCCATGTTCATCGAAACCGTGACGATTCAGCCTTATCGCCAGCGAGTGGATACTCGGGTCGACCTGGCCTTGGACAATTTCAAAACCCATGAAGGGACCCAGACGGTAAAGGGCCTATTCACTCGCTGCCGGCCTTCCCTGGAATACCGCTACGCCCCCGCGCCGAACACTGAGATCCTCTTTCGAGGGATATATACCGCCCAGAGCGTGGAATACACCTCGTCGGACGGACGGCGCGTCGACGGCCGGTATTCCGCCGGTTTCTCCGACCCGACGATCGGATTCAAATTAGTCCTTTTCCCGTGGGCGGCCGTGGCGTTCCACACGGAACCGCCCACCGCCGCGACGAGAAACCCTCCTCTGGGCGACGGCGCCCATTTCGGCGGGGATCTTCTCTTCAAGGCCGGTCCGTGCCACTTCTCCATCGGCCACACCGCGCGGCCGGCTTACACGGTCCACACGTCGTCGGAGACCTTCCGCCGGGAAGCGGGCGACGTGACCGACTTCGCCTTCGCTCTTACCAAAAAAGATCTGCCTTCCTATAGGAAAAATGNNTACGTCGGACCTTTGGCGGAACTGCACGGTATCTATACCGACCGCTCACGGCTGGACGGCCAAGACGTGAAAGACTCCGCCGGTTTCTCGGGCCTGGCCGTCTTCGGTTTCGTGCTGGGGAAGATCGACCCCCAAACCGTCCAACGGACCCGGGTGGCCATTTCTGTCGGCTTCGGCGACCGGCTGCACAAAACACAAGATCCGCTCTTCGGCGTCGGGGAACTCCAACTCACGGTCGGTTACGGTCTTCTCTGGGGCCCCCAACTTTGAACCTTCGGAAAGTCTTGAGGTTTTCCTGGCCCGCTCTCTTCGCCCCCGCCCTTTGGTTCCTGGCGGGAGCCGGCGGAGCTTTCCCGCTCAACGACGATTGGGCCTACGCGTCCGCCGTCCGGCGGCTCGTCGATGAACACCGACTCCGCCTCTCCGATTGGGCCACGCCTTTCGACCTCCCGCCCATTTTCTCCGCCGCCCTCGCTTCGTCGGTGTTCGGATTCCATCATGAGCTGCTGCGTCTGGTGACTCTCGCCTGGGGCCTGGCGGGGCTTTGGCTGTTGGATAAATGGTTCCGAGAGGAAGGGGTGAGCGTATACGACCGGGGGCTGGGTATCGCGACACTCCTTTTTTGTCCTCTCTATTTTGTCCTGCTGTTTTCTTTCCATACCGAGATTCCATTTTTGACCCTCGCTTTCGCGGCCCTCTACGCTTTTCGCCGCGCGGACCGCGAAACCTCGAACCAATGGGAAATCGTGGGAAGCGTTTTTGTCGGTTTGGCTTTTCTGACCCGAGAAACGGGTATCGCTCTGCTCCTGGGACAAACCTTGTGGACCGCCCTGGATCGAAGACTGACGCCCTTCCGCGCGATCCGTATATGGCTCCCAGCGCTCCTCCTGGGAGGGTGCGGAATGTTCTGGTTCCTCGCCGTTCATGGCCCCACATGGGCGTTCGTCAATTATTTGTGGGGGGGGACGGCGAAACACCTATCAACCCACGGTATCGTCTCGGCGACGCTCCTACGGGCTTCCGGGGCCATCCTCACCTCGGCCTTGTTCGCCCTTCCGCTCGTCCCAATCCCAAATACCATTATTTTGGGGGCGGGTCTTAGACCCGCCCCTACGAGAATAAAACCTCGACTCGTTCCGGCGTTGGTGATCGGAGGGCTTTCGGCTTTATTCATCCGATGGAACGGCGGGCTGCCTTTCTTTGGAAACACCTGGCATCCCGGAGGCCTTGGAACGCTCACCGGGATCGCCGCGTCGGAATACAAACCGATCCTCGGCGTTTGGTCGTCGCCTCTCACCTGGTCGTTGCTCGGCGTGGCCGCCGCCGCCGGCGCCGCCTTTTTCCTAACCGCTTGGAGGAAGATGACTTCCCTCCGCCCGGCGCGGCACGCCTTGGTCGTTTGGGTTCCCTTGGCGCTGGCGACGCTGCCGGGGGACCAGTTCTTCGACCGATATATCCTCATGTGGCTGCCGCTCCTACTATTTCCCGCCGTGTTGGGGAATTTTCGTCGTGGAAGGTTCGCCCGCTTAATCCCGCTTATTCTTTTGATGGTGGTTTCCGTCGCCGGGACGCGGGATTATTTTGCGTGGAACCGGGCTAAGTGGTCCCTCGGAAACAAAGCGCTCTCGATGGGGTATCGACCGGAGGAAATCGCCAACGGCGTGGACTGGGCGGGATGGCATTATTACGACGAAAGGATGGCCGCCCTTCGACAAGTGAAGCCCCTTTCCGCCATCGGGGAAATGGAATGGAAACAAGGCCCCTTTCCCAAAGTGTTCATCACGTTCGACCCGATCCTTTTCCCGTCGTCGCACCTGTTGGCGATTGAACGCTTTCGCTCTCCCTTGACGCCTCCGTCCACCGCTCAATTCCTATTTTTATCGACGGCGAAAGCGACCTCCTTGAGAAAACGATGATTAACCCATGAACGATCCACGAACGATTTTGATGCGCGGACTTTCCGAAGCGGAAGCCCTCCGTCGTTTGGAGGTCGACGGGTTCAATGAACTGCCGTCGACAAAAAACCGGAGCCTTTTCGCCATCGCCTGGGACGTGGCTCGGGAGCCTATGTTCCTCCTTCTCCTCTCCTGCGGCGCGGTCTATCTATTGTCGGGAGAAATCCATGAAGCGCTGATGCTGCTGGGTTTCGTGTTCGTCGTCATGGGGATCACCCTCCATCAGGAACGGAAAACGGAGCGCGCCCTGGAGGCCCTGCGGGACCTGTCGAGCCCCCGGGCGCTGGTGCTCCGGGACGGCGAAAAAAAGAGGATCCCCGGGCGGGAGGTGGTGGTCGGAGATCTTTTGTTGTTGGCGGAAGGGGACCGAGTCCCCGCCGACGCCTTCCTTCTGGAAACCCCAAACCTCTCCGTGGATGAATCCCTTTTGACGGGGGAATCCGTTCCTGTGCGCAAAGCGGTCGGTTCCGCGGAAACGGCGCCGTCGCGGCCGGGGGGCGACGACCTGCCTTTCGTCTTTTCGGGAACCCTGGTGGTCCAGGGGCAGGGCCTCGCCCGCGTCTTGGCTACCGGAGCCAAAACGGAAATGGGGAAAATTGGAAAAGCCCTGCAAGTCGTTAAAGAAGAGGACACTCCCTTGCAGCGGCAGACGGCGGGGTTGGTTCGTGCGTTTGCCATTGTGGGCGCTTCCCTATGCGTCACGGTAGTTCTGGTCTACGGTTTCACGCGGGGCCATTGGCTGCCGGGTTTCTTGGCGGGGCTTTCCCTGGCCATGGCCATGCTGCCGGAGGAATTTCCGGTGGTGCTCACCATCTTCCTGGCCCTCGGCGCTTGGCGCATGTCCCAACACCGGGTCCTTACCCGCCGCGTGCCGGCCATCGAGACGCTCGGTTCGGCCACGGTCCTTTGCGTCGATAAAACCGGAACCTTGACCATGAACCGGATGACCGTCAGCGACTTGTGCGCGGGAGGGGCCTTCCACGAAATCGACTCCGGGAAGGGCGGATTGCCGGAGGCGTTTCACGAAATCCTTGAATTCAGCCTGCTCGCGTCCCCCGCCGACCCGTTCGACCCGATGGAAAAAGCCATGAAGGAACTCGGCGAGCGCAGCCTGGCCGGCACCGAGCATCTGCACGGCGACTGGGAGTTTTTGAAAGAATATCCTCTCTCCCGGAAATTGCTGGCCATGTCGCGCGTGTGGCGCTCGCCCGGGCACGAAGACTTCGTGATCGCCTCCAAGGGCGCCCCGGAGGCCATCGCCGATTTGTGCCATTTCACTCCGGAACAAAATGCCTCCCTGGAACGTAACATAGACACGTTGAGCGGCCGGGGTCGGAGGGTGATCGCCGTGGCGGCCGCCCATTTCAACGCGGGCAGCCTCCCGGCCGAACAGCACGACTATCCGTTCCGCTTCGTCGGTTTACTGGGGCTCCAAGACCCGGTGCGGCCCGGCGTCGCGGAAGCCATCAAGGAATGTTACGGCGCCGGCATCCGGACCCTCATGGTCACGGGCGATTATCCGGGCACCGCCCGACACATCGCCCAGGAAGTCGGCTTAAAGAACCCCGACGAAGTCATCACGGGCCCGCAATTCGAATCGTTGAGCGACGAGGAACTCGCGGCGCGCGTCCGCACGGTCAACGTCTTCGCGCGGATGGTCCCGGAACAGAAACTGCGGCTGGTGCAGGCGCTCAAGCGAAACGGCGAGGTGACGGCCATGACCGGAGACGGGGTCAACGACGCGCCGGCGCTCAAGGCGGCGCACATCGGCATCGCCATGGGGGGACGGGGGACCGACGTGGCGCGGGAGGCCGCTTCCATCGTTCTCCTGGACGACGACTTCGGCTCCATCGTCAAAGCCGTCCGCATGGGGCGGCGCATCTACGACAACTTGAGAAGGGCCATGCTGTACATTTTTTCCGTGCACATCCCCATCGCCGGTCTTTCATTAGTCCCGGTGCTCCTGAAATGGCCCCTGGCGCTCTTGCCGGTACATATCGTTTTTCTGGAACTCATCATCGATCCCGCCTGCTCGGTGGTATTCGAAGCGGAGAAAGCCGAACGGGACGCCATGGATCGTCCACCGCGAAAACTATCGGAACCGATCTTCGGCCGGAAAGCGGTAATTCTCGGGTCGATGCAGGGAACGATGATCCTGGCCATCTCGATCGCGGTCTACGCCTGGGCGATGAAAGACCACGGCGAAAACGCCGCCCGAGCCCTGGCGTTCACGACGCTGGTCCTCGGCAACCTCAGCCTCATCCTGACGAACCGCTCCTCCACCCGATCCATTCTCCGAACGTTGAGCGCCCCCAACGCCGCCCTGTGGTGGGTGCTCGGAGGCACGTCTATCGCCTTGGTTTGCTCGATGACCGTGCCTTTTTTGAAATCGCTTTTCCGGTTTTCGTCGGTGCCTCCGGCCGACCTTGGCATTTGCACGGCATCGGTCCTGCTGGCGTTGGTAATCATGGAATCCCTGAAATGGCCCCACGTGAAACGATTCTTGTCGCTAACGGAATGACACGTTTGATCTCCGACACTTTTTTCGTAACCGCCCCGTCCAATAGAGGCGGGCCTATTCGGCGTCTTTAAAGGAGAATCCATATGAGATCCCTAAAATTTATTTTGACCGGCGCCTTTTTGGTGCTCATCGTCGCCTCCGGTCGGACGGGCGACGACGCGGCCCAAGCCGCGGCGCTGGTGAACCAGGGCCGATATCAAGAAGCCGCGCAAGCGTACGAATCGTTGACGGCGCGGCAACCTTCCGACGCCGGCCTCCAGCAAAGCCTGGGACTCTGTTATCAGGCTCTCGGGAATTATCCCAGGGCGGTGGATTCCCTGGAAAAGGCCGTTTCCTTGTCCGCCGACCCCACGGAACCGGCCTACTCTCTGGCCCTCCTCAACGAAGCGTTGGCCCAGGACCCGGCCCGAGCCGGGGAACGCCGCCGACATTTGGAAAGCGCCCGCGCGGCGTGGCGGCTGGTCCTCATGCACGGCCACGGGCATGAAGCCCGCGCGGCGGCCCGGCATCTGGAACGCCTCGAAGGCGATTTGAAGGATACCCGGCCATGAAAACTTTATTCCACCTCCTGATCGCCGCCTCGGTTTTGTCCGGCTGCGTCGAATCGTCGGTCCTGAACTCCTCCTACAACCTGGGGAAAGTCCGCCACATCGCCGTGGTCCCTTTCGACGTGCCTTCCGAAGACGCGCGAGGCGCGGAGGATTTGTTCGCCAAACATTTATTGGAACAGGGATTCCAGGTGGTGGAACGATCCCGCCTGGATGCGGTGATGAAAGAAGCTTCCCTAAGCTACGACGGGATCCTCTCGCCGGACACCACCAAGAAACTCGGCCAGATCCTCGGCGTGGACGCTCTGCTCATCGGTGAAGTCACCTCTTTCGTCCCTCAGCGAAAGAACGTCGTGGTGGTGGAGAACAAGACCATGACCCAGGAACCGGTTTTTCAGCCCGTCCGTCAACAACAGCCCGACGGATCGTACACGGTGGTCAACCAAATCGTCGGACAGAACGTCCGCCGGGAAAAGACCCAGACCCCGCAGACCTTCGTCATCGACGCCCAAGTGGGGGTTGTGGCGAAACTCGTGGACGTGGAAACAGGGGAACTCATCTGGGTCGGCTCGGACGACGAAGAAGCCGTCACCCCGCTCCTGGCCATGGATTCGGCCGCGTCCTCCTTGGTGAAGAAGTTACGCAAGGGATGGGAAGCCTCCCTCAAGAAGAAACCCGCCACCCCACGGTGAGACAACGAACTCCGATCGTCACCCCGGTGAACACCGGGGTCCAGGAATTAATACAACTGTTTCACCCCCTGGATACCGGCTTTCGCCGGTATGACCGGCAAAGACATTGTGGCTGAAGAACCGCCGAAACCCCGTTGGCTGAACCGCGACGTTTTCGGTTTCGGTCTGACCAGTCTCTTGAGCGACGCCAGCCACGAAATGGCGACGGCGGTTCTGCCGGCGTTTTTAGCGTCGATGGGCGCCCCGGCGGCGGCGTTGGGCCTCATCGAGGGCGTTTCCGACGGTCTCTCCAGCTTCACAAAGTTGTGGGCTGGATGGTTTAGCGACAAAAGCGGTGTGCGAAAACCTTTAGTGGCCGTCGGTTATGCGTTGACCACTGCGTCCCAGGCGGCGTTCGCCATCGTCGGCACCTGGCCCCAATTGCTTTTGGGTCGGTCGGTGGGATGGATCGGTCGCGGGATGCGCGGACCCGTCCGGGACGCCATGATGGCGGACGTGATCGCGCCGGAGAATTACGGCAAGGCCTTCGGGTTCGAGCGGGCCATGGACACCGCCGGGGCCGTCGTCGGTCCGTTCATCGCGTTCTTGTTTTTGGCTCGGGCCGGCTTTCGCGGGTTGTTTTGGATTTCCGTCATTCCCGGATCGCTCGCGATCCTCTCCATCCTTTTCCTCGTCCGCTCCCGAAAAACCGTCCCCGGTTCCTCCAAACCATTTTTGGGCAGGATGAATGAACTGCCCCGCCGTTTCAAGTTCTACCTGGGAGCCATTTTCCTGTTCGGGCTGGGGGACTTCGCCCACACGCTCCTGATCTTGCGGGTGACGGAGGTCCTGCGTCCGACGATGGGTTCGGTGGGCGCGGCGAGCGTTGCGGTGCTGGGTTACACGTTCCACAACGTTTTGAACGCGGGAAGTTCCTACGGGTTCGGCTATTTGGGCGACCGGACGAACAAGGTTCGGCTTTTGGCCTTCGGATATTTTTTGGCCGCCGCCACGTTCAGCGGGTTCCTTTTGAACGGCAACCACGTCGGAGGGATCCTGCCGCTATTCATATTTTCAGGGGTGTACGTCGGAATCGAAGAAGTGCTTGAAAAAGCGGTCGCGGCGGAATTTTTACCGGCCGATATCCGCGGGCTGGGTTTCGGCGCCCTGGCGACAGCCAACGGTTTGGGAGACTTATTTTCAAGTTCCCTGGCCGGATTCTTATGGACCGTGGTGTCGCCCGCCGCGGCTTTTTCTTTTTCCCTGATTTTCTCCCTTTGCGGCGGATTTCTGATGATTTTCCTTGTTTACTAATAATTTACAACTCGTTAAGGTCCCCTTAAGATCATTCTTTTATACTGACAGGAGTTCCCCAAATACTTCTCCGGGAGGAGAGGGTGAATCCTGTCGTTCGCAAACATCTTTCCGCCGCTTTGGCCGCCGGCTATTTCCTCGCGAACGGCGTTTTTGCCTATGGGGCCGAAACCAATTTTTGGGCGGACCGGAGAAAGGCCGCGGCCGGCGACCCATTGCTCTTGGCTCGCACCCCCGCCAATGAACTTCTGTCCTCCCTTCCCGCCCTGAACCGGATCACCCAGTCCCCGGCGTTGTCCTCCAACGTCGTCGAAAACCTTCCTCGAGGTTTCGCGGACGAATACGCATCGCTCTTAAACGCGCTCCCGTCTCAATACGGCTCCATTCGAAATGTTTTCCTTCCCATCGCTTCCTCGCCTCCTCGCTCCCTCGCGTCCTCCCGCGTGGTTATCCACATCCAAGACGTCCACATGAACGCTGAGGCGCAGGCGAACATCGACCGCGCGGTTAAATCGCTCATTGATGGAAACTCCGTCGGCTTGATCGCCTTGGAGGGAGCGTTCGCCTCCCTCGACCTGAGCCGATTCCGCGCCTTTACCCATCATGACGCGGTCCGCAAGGCGGCGGACTTCCTGCTAAAGAAAAACTGGATCTCCGGTCCCGTGCATGCGGCTTTCACCAGCGAAAAGGAAATCCCGCCCTTCGTCGGAATCGACGACCGTTCCCATTACGACGCCAACGTCGCCGCGTATACTACCTCCGCCCCCAAGGTCCAGGAATATAAAAATCGACTTTCCATCCTGAAGGCCGCTGTGAAAACGCGCAAAACGCACGTCTTCAACAAGGACCTTCAAGCGTTCGATCAGGAAATCCAATCTTATCGCGACGGCGGGATAACCCTTGGAGCCTATGTGAAGGCCCTCGCGGCGAGGGCACACCCTCTGCCCCCGGCGACAAGGGATTTCATCAAAGCTTTGGATATGGAATCCGGCATGGATTTCAAACAGGTGGAATCCGAAAGAACGGCCATGGTCCAAGAGTTGGTCCGGAAATTGGACCAAAGCAAACTTCAAACTCTATTACAGGAAAGCGCCGCTTACCGCCTGGTCCAAATCCGTTCGGGAGATTTTTATCGGTTCCTCCAAACACTTTGTGCGGAAAGCGGGGTGACATTGTCCCGCTTCCCTGCCATGGACGCCTACGTGCGGTACGTCCTCCTCAGCGACCGTCTGTCGGTGGAAAAACTGTTCGATGAGACTGCCGCCTTAGAGAAAACGTGTTACGCCCGCCTCGCCAAGTCGGCGGAAGAAAAGACCCTTCTAGAAGAGTCCACGCGGTTGTTCCTCGTCGGGAAACTCGTCGATTTCTCCTTAACCCCTTTGGAGTGGAAGGAATATCAGGAAATTTCCAACTCCCGATCAATTGGAAGCGGAGAAGGGGCGGATATATCAAATCCGCTCAATTACTCCGTCATTGCGAGGAGCGAAGCGGCGAAGCAATCCCCTCTTTCAAGTCCCGGGATTTTGAATCAGGAGATTGCTTCGTCGCAAAATACGCTCCTCGCAATGACCCGCGCGCGAAACCCCGTTGACGGCTGCAATTTTTCCACCTTCGAAGCCTTCTACACCGAAGCCCACGCCCGCGACCAAGCCATGACGGATAACCTCCTATCGACGATGGATGCCCGGGGAATCCAGACCGCCGTTT
Source organism: Elusimicrobiota bacterium (assembly GCA_003158755.1). Classification (GTDB taxonomy): domain Bacteria; phylum Elusimicrobiota; class Elusimicrobia; order FEN-1173; family FEN-1173; genus FEN-1173. The sequence continues at coordinate 9,680 of PMLF01000108.1, forward strand.
TGGTGACGGGCGGGTACCATTCCCCCGGCGTCACCGAACGCCTCCGGCGGGCGGGAGTCACGGTCATTTCGTTCACACCAAAGATTGAAAAACTGGACGATAAGAACGGCTCCGCCTACCTAAGCGTTTTCACCCAAGAGAAAACTCCCTTGGAGAAACTCTTTCAAGGGGAAAAACTCTTCGTCCCGCCTCATCCCTGCTCGAACATCGCGCTGACCAGGGAAGCCTTGGCCGCCGCCGCGATTGCGGAATGGGAGACGCAATTTTCCAGCGATGTTCAATCCTTCGTTCGGAACATGGCTCCCCACTTGGCCGACGAAGTCAAACTGTCGGCGGTCCCTTCCAAAGACGGAACGGGAGTGGACCTGACCCTGCATTTTCAAAAAGACGGCGCACCGACCAAAACCGTTTCCATCCACGTGGGCATGGATGCGAAAAACAAAATCACCTCCTTTGACGAATGTAAAATCTCGACGCTGCGTGAACGGATGGAAAGGGAACACCCCGAAGTGTTCCGCCGGTTGAGTGAAATGTCGGGAATGGCCGAGGAAGCGTTCTGGAAACTGGTGCCCGAGGCCGAAGCGCCCCTTTTCGAGAATCTGGAAACTCGGGTTTGGCAAACAGCCACGGCCACCGGCGCCATTCCCGCGGACGAAAACCGAGCCTACAAACTGGCTCTCCTCGCCGTCCATCCCAACCGCCGCCTGATCGAAGTGGCTCTGCGGGCCATGGGCATGACCATCATCGCCGAGGAAGAACAGGGGCGCCGGAGGTGGCCGACGGGTGCCGAAGAACGGCAGAAGGAGATTTATGATCTCCTCCAAAGGAAGACGGAAGATCTTTTAGCGGAGGGGAAAACGCTGGAAGCCCCGCCCGCACGACCATTCCTCTATTTTGCACTTGTTGCGGGTTTGAAACGGGTGTCGGGATCCTCCTGCGACATGCCGGAGACACTTCTCGAAACCCTCGAGGAAAAAGGGGGGGAACTCCTCTCCTTTTCCAACGCTTACGATGCCGAAGATGTGGGAAATTTCCACGCTTCGTTAAGCACCCCGATTACTTTTGATTCCCGCGAAGGCCCTTTGCCCGAAATCCTTTCGGCCGAAATGGAGCGCAGACTGGGAACAGCGGTGGATGCCTTCCAGAGAGGAGGTTCTTTCACGATAAAGCTGAAGGGCCTTCTCATGACGCCGGACGGGACCATCGTCGCCAAGGGTTTCACGACGGGGAAGGAACTCTTCCAGTTGCGCGCAGTGCCGGGTGCGGAGGACGTGAAGAACGCCTTGGTGGAAAACAATTCCGCCTGTTACGTGACCCTGGCTCGTTTATCTCGAGGAATTTCCCAGAACGAGTTCCGGGCCATATTTGAATGGGTGGCCCGGAACCAGGAAACTGATTTCGGGTCCTTCACGGTCCAGCGGCCGGTGCTGGTGGCCAATAGGATCGAGAAGAGGGTCGTGATCAATGACCAAATCCAGACGCAATTCGGGGCGTTGAACGCCCGGCTCCGGACATCCGAGGTGAAAAAACCGGAAGAAGAAGCGCATGCGGAATATTTGAAACATTTCCGGGAAGCCGCACCGCTATTAATAAACACTCATTTGACCGGGTCGGGACCCGGTCGCCCTGCCCTGTCTTCCAAGGAACCGAATGAAGGATCTTCGACCTCAACGGGGAAACTGAGCTACATCGGTCGGTTGCACGACATCTATGCCCGGGCCTGGCCCAATTTGTTTCGTGAGATGGATCGCGTGGAAGAAAAACGCGGATGGGACAAAACCGGAGAGGAACGGTTTTCCGGCCGGTTGCAACGGGCGGTGGAAGCCAAGCAGATATCGGTCGCCGGAAACCTGGCCAACTATTTCACCAGTTCACCCTTTGTATTCAAGAACGATGGTTGGGCCCCTTCCTCCTCCACGGTGATCCGCGCCAACGACGCCGACACGAAGACTTCGGCCTTTTTTGACCGGGTGATGGGTCTTATTTCTACATCCATCGGGACCGGTCTAAACNNCTAAACATGGACCAGATATCCGACCCCCTGCCGGTAATCGAACAACTCAATAGCCGCCTGGAGGAATACCGCAAAGGCAATGCCGAAAATTACACGACGTTTTCCGCATTCGTTTCCATCGATCACCCGTTTATCTTGGATTTCATCAATTACAAGAGTCGGGCCATGAATCAGGAGAGCATGGGTCGCATGAACTGGGGTTTCATCCAAAATGTATTTGTAA
>PMLF01000165.1 GCA_003158755.1 Elusimicrobiota bacterium
CAACATCCCCTTGTCCCGTCTCTGACGGTGGAATCCGATGGCGAAGCGGTGCGATTCGTCCCGGACCTGCTGGAGGATTTGAAGGGCGGGAGAATCCTTGGGAAGACGGATGGGTTCTTCCCGGCCGGGCATATAGATTTCCTCATCCCTTTTCGCCAGGGAGGCGATGGGTTGGGCGCGGTTGGTCACTTGCTTGAGACCTTTTAACGCGGCCGACAATTGCCCGGGACCGCCGTCGATCAGGACGAGGTCGGGCCAAGGAAGGTTTTCGTCAAGCACCTTCCGGTATCGCCGGGAAACAACTTCTTCCATAGAGGCGAAATCGTCCACACCCGCCACCGTCTTGATCTTGTACTTGCGGTATCCGCTTTTGAAGGGGTTTCCCCCCACGAAGCATACCATGGACGCCACCGTTTCGACCCCTTGGATGTGGGAGATGTCGAACGCCTCGATCCGGACCGGCGGCCGAGGCAAACCCAATTTTTCCTGAAGCTCCCGCAACGACCGGCTGGCTTCGAGCCGGCCCTGAACGTCCTCCTCGCGAAGGGCGCGGAAGGTGACGCGCTCGTTGACGTGGTCCAGGGCGGCGATGATGTCGCGGAAATGGGCCGCCCGCTCGAAGTTCAGGGCGGCGGCCGAGGTTTTCATCTCCTTTTCCCACGCCGCGCGCAGCGGACCGTTTTTGCCCTCGAAGAAGAGGCGCCCCAGGTCGGCCAACCGGCGGTAATCTTCCGGGGAGATCTTCCCCGCGCAGGGCGCCGGACATTGCCCTGTATGGAAATACAGGCAGGCGTCGATCTTCTTCCTTTCCAGGGGTTTCGTTTCGGAAAACTCGAAGTCGCAGGGGCGAAGCGGCACCATACCGCGCCGCCATAAATCCCTCATGATTTGGCGAACGCCGGTGGTGTTCGGGTATGGTCCGAAGTAACTGGCTCCGTCGCGGAGCTTGCGGCGGGTCAGACGCAATCGGGGAAAATCTTCGTTGGTGATCTTCACGAAAGGATAACTTTTACCGTCCTTCCAGATCACGTTGTAGTCGGGCTGGTGGCGATGGATCAGCCGCTGCTCCATCACCAGGGCCTCGCGCTCGCTGGCCGCGGCGACGTAATCGATGTTCCGTACTTCGGCCATGAGCGCGCGGATCCGGGGCTCCAAACGCTCGGCGCGAAAATAGTTGGCCACGCGCTTGCGCAGGTCGATGGCCTTGCCGATGTAGAGGATTCGGCCCGCGGTGTCCCGCATCAGATAGACGCCGGGATCGTGGGGAAGGACCGAGAGGATGTCCCGTCCGCTCATTGAACCTCTTTAGCGTTTCGAAGTGTTCGTCGGACCGTGGGGGAGGACCATAGCCGAAGAGATGGTGGGGCCCCCGTAGAGCCCGACGCCTGTGGCGTCGGGCGTGTCCGACGAACACTTCGGAACGATAAAGAAACCTCTCTCATTCGATGGCCTCGGCCTCCGTCGGTTTCCGCCGTCGCACGATGGCGAGGACATGCGTGAGTTCTTCCATACCCCACCACCGAGCCAGGATGAGGTATATCATCGTCCCTAGGGCCACCGATCCCAGAACCCTCACGGACAATGGTCCCGGGAGATACCGCGCCGCGTTCCATGCCGCGACGGCCATCAAAGCGGAGGCGACCGAGGATTGGATCAGAGTCTTGAGCATCTTCCTTCCGCCAAATGCGCCGATCCGTTTCCGCAAGAGGTGGGCCAGGACGGACCAATTCACCACGGACGCGAACGCCGTCGCAACGGCCAGCCCGCCCACCCCCCAACGCTTCATGAGGAAGAATATTCCGATGATGTTCACGACCAGGCTGAGGGTCGCCACCTTGACCGGGGTCTTGGTGTCCTTCATGGAATAGAACGCCGACACCAGGATCTTCACCGCGGAATAAGCGGGCAGGCCCAAGGTGTAGCCGATTAATGCCGAGGTGGTGAGCAGAGTGTTGGCCCGGGTGAACCGGCCGTGCTCGAAAAGCAGACGAACGATGGGGAACGCAAGCACCGCCAATCCCGTCATAGCGGGCAGGACCGCGAACAGCGTCAACCGCATGGAATAATTCAGGTTCTCTTTCATCCCTTTCCAGTCCTGGACGGCCACGCAGCGGGCCATGTGAGGCAAGGTCGCCGTGGAAACGGCCGTTCCGAAAAGGGCCAGGGCGAACTGCATCAACCGGTTGGAGTTGTAGAGAGCCGTCACGGAGCCGTTGCCCAGGAAGGAAGCGAATATGGTGTCCACGTAGGCGTTGATTTGGTCGATGGAGAGACCCCATATCGCCGGAACCACGAGCAGCGAAACCCGGACCACGTCGGGGTCGCGGGGCGCCCAACGCCAGCGGGGAGACATTTTTTCCTTGGAAAGGTAAGGGAGGAGCATCAGCAAATGGAGCACGCCACCGACGGTTGTGCTGATGGCCAACCCTTGCATGGGGTCCACGGCCCAGCGCTTGATGAAAAGGATGTAGAGGATGGTGGAAATGGACAACATGGCCGGCGCGAGCGAAGGAATGAAAAAATACCCCAGGGAATTCAGGGCGGCGGCGGAGACGGCCGCCAGGCAAACGAAGAGGAGGAACGGGGCGAGCTGTCGGGTGAGCTGGATGGTGAGCTGGAACTTGGCCGGGTCGGTCTTTTCGAACCCGTGGGCCGCCGCTCCCACGATCCACGGCGCTCCGAAATAGTTAAGGGCCACCACTCCCGCCAGCACCACGCCCAGAACGGTGAAGAGTTTCTGGAAGAAGGACCGGGCTTCCGTCTCCTCGTGCCGAGCTAAATGGTCGGAGAAAACGGGCACGAAGGCGGTCGACAGCGGTCCCTCCCCCAGCATGCGGCGGAAGAGGTTGGAGAGCCGGAACGCCGCGTAAAAAGCATCGGTCAGGGGCCCTCCGCCGAACGCACGAGCCACCATGGCGTCCCGGACGTATCCCAGGATGCGGGAGACAAGAGTCGCAATGGAAACCGCCCCCATGTGCCGGGTCAACTTTTCGGACATGGGAAAAAGATTACAAAATATGAACTCACCCCGTCGGTGGACGGAGTTTAATCCTTCCCGCGTTTCCCACCACGCCGCTGCGCCGGGGGAGCGAGTGCCGGCGTTAAAGAACGCGCAGAACTATTTTACCGCGCGTATGTCCCGACCGGCTCAGTTCCTGGGCTCGGGCGGCCTCCGAAAGAGGAAAGATCGTCTCCACGAAGGGTTTCAGTTTCCCCGAGTCCACCAGGTCGGCGATCTTGGCCAATTGGCCGGAGTTGGGCTGAACGTTGACGAGCGTCCCGCGCACCCCGAATTGGTTGGAATCCTCCTCGGACGGAGCGGCTGCGATCGACACCAGGACGCCGCCTCTCCTCAAGACTTTCCAGGAGCGACGCAGGGTTTCCCCGCCGATCGTGTCGAAAACCACGTCGACGTCCTTGAGGATCTCATCGAAGCGGGTCGCTTGATAGTCGATCGCATCATCGACTCCCAACAAGCGCAGGAAGTCCTGGTTGCGCGCCGAAGCCGTGCCGATCACCCGGGCGCCCTTCCATTTGGCCAGTTGGACGGCAAAGCTCCCCACGCCGCCCGCCGCGCCGTGGATCAGGCACGTCTGTCCCGGTTTCAGGCCGGCACCGTCGAAGAGGGCCTGCCAGGCCGTCAGCGCCGCCAAGGGGACGGCGGCGGCGTGGACGTGGTCGAGTTTCCTCGGCTTGAACGCCGCTTCCGATTCCCGGACGACGATGTACTCGGCGTAAGCCCCGTTGCGGAGGAGGTCGGGACGGCTGAAGACCTGGTCTCCTTCCATGAACCGGCGGACGTCGGGACCGATGGAGTCGACGACGCCTGAGACGTCCCAGCCGGGGGTCAAGGGCAGGGGATCTTTCCGCGCCTCCCGGAGGTATCCCTCCCGGATTTTCCAGTCCACGGGGTTGACCCCGGCGGCGTGGACGCGGATGCGGATCTCTCCGGTCCCAGGCTCCGGGCATTGCACCTCCTCATAGTTCAGCATCTCCGGGCCGCCGTATCCGTGCATCCGGACGGCTTTCATCATCTTTACCGCGGTCAAGGTCGCCATGACAATAACTCCTTTTCCGCCGAGCGATCCCGGGACGGCAAAACGGACGACCCGCGGACGACCGACGGAGGTATGCCATTATTAAAACGAACGAACCGGGTGGAAAGTTCCATATTTTGCGGGAAATGTTTAGGGAGATTTCGAAAACTGTCTTATTCCCAAAAGCTGAGATAAGCGATTACTCCCGACGGACCCCTCTCACTAAAACGATGAAAAATGCGATCGTGCCCCCCCTTTGAAAAAGGGGGGAGAGGGGGGATTTGATTTTGGGGATTTTCGTCGACAAAAGCTATAAAAACAAATCCCCCTCCATCCCCCTTTTCCAAAGGGGGAGGCCAAAAGGCAATGCCCTACGTGATCTTTTGGGCGCCAGTGGTCTCACCGGGAGGGAGAAATAATTTAATATGCTCTTCCTGGAAAACCAATAATCCGAAAGAGATTGGGAGATGGACATGCTCAACCTAAAAAATAAATGGGTTTTGCTTACGGGTGCCAGCCGTGGAATCGGGAGGCAAGTGGCGACGGCCTTGGCGCAAAAAGGGTGCCGACTCATCCTCCACAGCCGAAGCCTCCGGCACACGGAAACGTTGGCGCTGGAACTTCAGCGCTTGGGAACGGATGTTCACCCGATTGAAGCGGAACTTTCAGACCAAAAACAGGTTCTTCTCCTCGCCAAAGAAGCGCAACGCATTTCCGGGGGCATCGATATTCTCTACAATAACGCGGCCGTCATGATCCCTTACCACGAAGACTTCTACGCGTTGAGCAAAGATGAATTCGATCTCAACTTTCAAGTGAACACCATCGCCCCCATCACCCTCTGCAACAGCGCCATCCCCGGAATGATCCAGCGGCGCTTCGGACGGATCGTGAATGTCACCTCGGGAATCAGAAACCAACCTCAACTCATGCCCTACGCCGCCTCCAAAGCGGCTCTGGACAAATACGTGTTCGACATGGCTTCAAGCCTTAAAGGAACGGGAGTAATCATGAATTTGCTGGATCCGGGATGGTTGCGCACGGACCTGGGTGGGCCGCACGCGCCTAACCCCGTCGAATCCGTTTTGCCTGGAGCGCTTGTGCCGGTCTTGTTGGAAGAGGATACGTGTGGAAATATTTTCAGGGCGCAAGATTATCGGCGTTGAAACATTCCCCCATAAATAAACAGCCCGCTTTCCCGATGATTAGCCCAACAATTTCATCCACGTCATACGGTCTTCAGGCTGATTCCCGAACAATCAATTGACTGGGAAGTATCCGGCACTGAGGGCCTTTCACCTTCTTTTCGATCAGGTCGATGAGTAGACTCATTCCCTCGCGGGCCATATCTCTTAGCGGTTGGGCGACCGTGCTCAGGCGGGGGGTCACAAAATGGCCGATGGAAAGCCCGTCAAAACCCATGACGGACACCTCTTTGGGACATGGGATGCGAAGAACGTCCAGGGCTTTGATGACGCCCATGGCAATTTCATCGGTCGTACAGACGATGGCCGTCGGCCGCGGACCCGGTTTATTGAAGAGGTCGAGCGTGGACTTGTACCCGTGTTCTCCATGGAGGTTTCCTTTCCTCAAGAGGGATTTGATGACCGGAATCCCGTGATCCTTCATGGCTTCGTCGAACCCGTTGCAACGCGCCGCGAACTCTTCGAAGACCTCATTGCCGTAAAAAAAAGCGATCTTTCGGTGTTTCTGCCTAATCACGTGCTCAACCCCTTTCTTGAACGCTTCCTTATTGTCGAAGGTCACGTAATTGGAATTTTTAAACCTCTTCGTCTCGGGGGTGATGTAGACGACGGGCTTCCTAAAATGTGATTGCAACCCCGCCGGCATGTATCCGGCGTTCCACGTAAAATGGGTGCAATAACAGGAAATAAACAGCCCCGCCAAATCCTCCGGGATGCTCTCCAGATTTAACTCCGACAGCCCGTCCTCTCTCGGCAACACGACGACATTGCAATTGTAAAGCGGCTTCCCCCTCAAAAC
>PMLF01000183.1 GCA_003158755.1 Elusimicrobiota bacterium
CCCAATCCAAAACCAAATAAGGTCTCCGGAATCTTCAACGGCAAGAGCTCGATAGGATGCGCCGATGCGAACGGAACGATAATCGCCGATCTTCTTGAAGTGGAGGGAAGGATGATGTGCGTTAGTTACGATTTGTGTTGACAGGTCCCGGCCCGGCCGAGACGTCTAAAATTGGCCGGGCCATGGGCCTCCAGGGTAAGATGTAGCTGCGAACAAACATCTACCTCAGGAGGAATCCCATGACCCAGCAGCAGTATCTTATCAAGCGGAAGCTGTCCCTTGTCGAGTTGGCCCAGACACTCGGAAGCGTTTCCGATGCCTGCCGGAAATTGAACGTGAGCCGGCAGCATTTCTACGACGTGAAGAAGGCCCTGGCCGAAGAAGGCGTCCAAGGCCTGGTTGAAAAGGCGCGGACGAAAGCCCGGATGGCCAACCGCGTGTCGGACGAAACGGAGACGAAGATCCTGGACTACAGCCTCGAGTTCCCGACGCACGGCCAAGTGCGGGCGTCCAACGAACTGACGAAGGCCGGGCACCTCGTCAGTCCCGGCGGCGTGCGCTCCGTCTGGCTCCGACACGGGTTGGAGCGCAAGAAGGAACGATTAGCCCGTCTGGAGAAATGGTCGGCCGAAAACGGCGGCGTTCTGACCGAGAGCCAAGTCCAGGCCTTGGAAACGGTCAAAGAGGACAAAGAAGCCCACGGCGAGATCGAAACCTTCCACCCCGGCTTTTTGGTGGGGCAGGACACCTTCTACGTTGGGTGGATCAAGGGTGTCGGCCGGATCTACCAGCAAACGGGAATCGACACCTTCTCGAACCATGGGTTCGCGAAGGTCTATCTGGAAAAAACGGCGGTGATCGCGGCGGACTTTTTGAACGACAAGGTCCTGCCGTTCTTCGACGAGCGAGGGATGCGGGTTCTACGGGTCCTGACGGACCGCGGAACCGAATACTGCGGGGTGCCGGAGCACCATCCCTTCGAGCTGTTCTGCTACTTGAACGACGTCGAGCATTCAAAGACCAAGGTGCGGCACCCGCAAACGAACGGCTGCACGGAACGGCTGAATCAGATCATCCTGGAGGAGTTCTACCAGGTGGCGTTCCGGAAAAAGCTCTACACGAGCCTGGACGAGATTCAGAAGGACCTGGACGCGTTTATGGACGGCTACAATAACCAGCGGACGAACCAGGGAAAACATTGCCAGGGGCGGACGCCGATGGAAACATTGAAGGCCGGAATGGCCGAATACGATCGGCTCGTGCCGCAGCCGGAATTGGTCCCGGCGGCCTAAGTCCCGTGATTTCCCTGGAGGCCCAAACTGTCAACACGAATCTTGACTACCGCACCTAACGCCTTGCCGTTCAGCGGCGGGCGGCCGTCTGCGGCCGACCGTCCGCTGCAACGGCTTGTTCGACGGCATTCAGTAAATGTCCCGCCATCGTTTGAATGCGCGAACGTCGTTTGCATCGAGGGCGAACCATTCGCCGTTCTTTCGTTTGTCCGCGAATCTCATGTGCCAGTACCGCTCAATCCCAGCAGGGTCATCTGTGGTGATCCGATGAATAGGCGAGAGCTGCTCGGGCAGCTCCGTGCGAATCTCTCCCTCGCGCCGCATGGGATTGTTTGTCCTGCCAATCTTGTACTCGTGCCGAGATCCGTGACGGACGAGATAGACGTACCCCACCGGCGCAATTCCGGTGCTCTCATCGGCAACAGCCGCTTCTGGCTTCGCGACCTGGGCACAGACTTTCGCAACCTCCAGGTCACCCTTTTCCTAACAGAAGCGCTTGAGTCGGGCTGCCAGTATCCCCTTGCGCCCAAGTCTCGAAAAGGTGTTATGCCACGGAAAGCCTGGATCCGATCGGGCCTTGAGCTTTATTTCGGCGACGACCGGGAAATGGCCGAGTTCCCGTACCAAACCGGCAAGGCAAGTCAGGAGGTCATCATCTGATCTCGCGGCTTGGAGATCGTTTGGCGCAAACCCGGCCTCCTGTAGGGCGTCCCCCCAGCGCACCCAATACTTGCCGCGCCAGTCTCCTTGTTTGACCCCTGTCTCCGAGAAGAAACGGTCCATCCCCAGCGGCGCCCCACCATTGGCCGCTGCGGTTCTCCGAATCTCCGAAAGTATCTGTGCCTTTGTCATCGCCGTGTGTCCGTCGAACAATTATTATGTGAAACTCCTGATTCCCTCGACTTCTACCAACGTGACTTGCTAAATATTAAATAAACTTGTTTATTTATATAAATACTTCACATAACCTAAGCAAAGGACATGATATGCGAACCTCACATAATCAGGATGTTTTGGCGGAATTCAGCCGGAGGCTGGCTGAACGCAAGCTGGTCCCGCCGCAACATATTCCTTACTACTCGCGATGGGCGCATCAGTTTCTGGCCTTCGCGCAGGGGGGTAGGGAAGAACCCCGTCCTTTTAATATTCTTCTTGATCTCTTTTTGAAGGATATAACGTTGCGCGGGAACCTGCAAGACTGGCAAATCCGCCAGGCGGAGAACGCGGTTCGGCTCCTCGCGACTCACTTCGGAAAGGAAATCGGCCCTGACGCGCGAATGGGCGAGGTAGTGCCCTCGAATTGGAGCCGGGAGTCCCTCACCGGACGGATGCGCAATTCCATCCGCCTTAGGCATTACGCCCTTTCCACCGAGCAATCCTACCTGGATTGGCTCCGCCGGTTTTATGATTACGTCCAAAACGGCAAAGGAAAGAACGTTGGGCAATTGGGTTTGACTCCGGAGGATGTGCGTGATTTTCTGACCCGTTTGGCCGTCGTGGAAAGGGTTTCGGCTTCCACCCAGAACAAGGCCTTCAGCGCGCTACTATTTCTCTTCCGGGACGTGCTGGGCTTGGGGTTGAGTTCCATGGAGGGAACCTTGCGCGCCAAACGGGGATCCCGCCTTCCGGCGGTCTTGACCGTGGAAGAAACCGCGGCGCTGCTTGGAAAGATGTCCGGTCCTTCGCGGCTCTACGCGGAAATCCTGTATGGGACTGGGATGAGGTTGATGGAGCTGGCCCGTCTCCGGGTGAAGGATATGGACTTTGGCCTTAAAACCATCACCGTTCGGGAAGGGAAGGGCGACAAGGACAGGACGGTCCCGCTTCCCCGGCGCGTGGTTGAACCGTTGCGCCTCCAATTGGAGAAGGCGAGAGCCCTGCACGAGGAAGACCTAAAAAGAGGGTTCGGCGAGGTCTTCCTGCCGGACGCCTTGGAGAGGAAATTCCCCAACGCGGGGCGGGAGTGGGCGTGGCAATACGTCTTCCCCTCGGAACGATTGTCGGTGGACCCGCGCAGCGGCAAGGTTCGGAGGCATCACATCAGCGACAAGACCGTCCAGGATGCCGTCGTCGCAGCCGCCCGCAAGGCGGCCATCGCCAAGAGGGCCACCGTTCACACCCTCCGCCACAGTTTCGCCACCCACCTGATCATGAAGGGGGTGAACATCCGGGAAGTGCAGGAACTCTTGGGCCACAAGAACGTGGAAACCACTATGATCTATACGCACGTCCTGCGCGGCCTATCCGGCGCGCCGGAAAGCCCCCTGGATTCCCTTCACCTGGACGTCCAATCCTCCGAATAAATGGAGCGATAAAGTCCTTTGCTCAGGGATGGAACCCCCGCTTATTGAGACTGTTGCGAAATTAGTGTTCCAAATTTTCCAAAGGGGAGAGGGGCCGGAGAAACCACCTTTTCGAGCAGCTTCAACCCTTGAGGCCAATCCCCCAACCTGCTGGAGGTGTTGATGTGACCCAACGGTCCGACGTCCGAGAACCGGCACCCCCAGACGGCCGCGATCCGCCGGGAAAAAGCGAGAGACGCGTAGGGATCGTTCGAACTGGCCGCCAAAACGCTCGGGAAGGTAAATCGCTTGAGCGGAACGGGTGTGAAACCGACGGACTCGACGGGAAAAACAGGCTCCGACGGGTCCGGCGGCGCCACCAGCAGAGCGCCTTTGATCCGGCGGGGATTCGCCGAGGCCCAATGGGCCACCAGGAGACAAGCCAGGCTGTGGGCCACCAGCACCGTATTTTCCCCCGCCTGGCTCACGGCCGCATCCAGGACGGCCAGCCAATCGGCCAATACGGGGCGGCCCCAATCTCGCTGCTCCACTCGGCGGCATCCCGGGAATTTCTTTTCCCAAAAGGTCTGCCAATGGTCCGGCCCCGACCCGTTATAGCCCGGCAGGATGAGGAGGGTCGGTTGTGTTACCGCAGCCAATGATCGCGTATTTTTTTCCATTGTTCGTCACGATCCCTTTCCACCCGCGCCACGTCCTCGTCCGTCAAATGCTTGAAGCGGCCCTGCGTGCGAAGATGTTCCGCCGCCGGGGCGAACGTTCCCGGGTCGCGGTTGAGGATATGCTTCCCGTCGGCGTATTCCCCCAAAACCCAAAGTCCGCAATCCACCGCCTCGCGGGCGATCCGCGTCGTTTCGTGGGACGGAACGCCCCACCCGGTGGGGCAGGGCGACAACACTTGGATGTAGGCGGTGCCGTCGACGGAGGCCGCCCGGGCCACTTTATCCAAATAGTCCTGCGGATATCCGACGCTGGCGGTGGCGGCGTAAGCGATGCCGTTGGCGGCGACGATTTCAAACATGTTCTTCTTCGGCCCGGACGACCCTCTCATCGTCGACCCGACGGGGGTCGTCGTGGTGCGGGCGCCGGGCGGCGTGAGCCCGCTCTTTTGCACGCCGGTGTTCATATACCCTTCGTTGTCGTAACAAATGTAGAGGATGCGTTCGCGCCGGTCAATCGCTCCGGAAAGGGCTTGAAGGCCGATGTCCGCCGTGCCGCCGTCCCCCGCGAAACCGACGACCTTCACGTCCCGCCAACCCAGGGCGCGCGCTCCGGCCGCCATCCCTGAGAGCATGGAAGCGGTGCCGGCGAACGTGGAGATGATCGCGTTGCAGGAAAACGACATTTGAGGGTAGAGGAATCCCACGGCGGACATGCACCCGGCCGGAACCGCCACCAGAGACCGTGGACCCGTCACTTTAAGCGCCAACCTCACCGCCAAGCTGCCCCCGCAACCGGCGCACGCCTTATGACCGATGAAGAATTCCTCCTCGGGCAGGCTTCGCGGCGAAATAGGGGTCTTCGAAGAACCGCTCACGCGAGGCCCGCCTTCGCTCCTCGAAGTCCGATGAAACGGACCGGAGAATCAAACCGGCGGGGGGATTCCTCATCGGACAAGATATCGAACATTCCTTTGATGTCCGCGCGGGAAATGTCGCGTCCGCCGAGTCCGGCGACGAAGTTCAACGAAGGTGGCGCGTTCCCTCCACGGGCCAGCGCCGACAAGACGTTGGTATACACGGCCCCCTCGTGACCGAAAGAGATGTCCTTTTCCAAGACGCCGACGGCTTTGGCGCGGCCGATCGACGCAGCGATTTCCTTCCCCGGGAAGGGCCGGAGGTATCGCAACCGGAGGAGTCCCACCCGCCGCCCGGCGGCGCGCAAATCATCCACCACCGACCGGACGGTCCCGGCCACGCTTCCCAGGGTGATCAGAATGTATTCCGCGTCGTCGCATAAATACGCTTCCGCCAACCCGCCGCCTTTCCGACCGAAGATCCGGTTGAATTTGGCCTCCGCATCGGCGATCACGCCGGCGGCGTTCAAGACGCCGACGTGCTGAAGGTATTTGAACTCGGTGTTGTCGGCGGCTCCCGCCACGAACCCCAGGGACTTGGGACGGTCCAAATCCATCCGGTTCGCCGTGACGAACGGCGGTAAGAATTCGTCGGCCAATTCCGTCGGCGGAACGTCCACGGCCTCGTAGGTGTGGGTGAGCACGAAACCGTCCAAGTTCACCATGACGGGCGTAAGGACCTCCGGGTGCTCGGCCACCGCGAACGCCTGAAGCGTAAGATCCAACGCCTCCTGGGCGTCTAAGGCATAGGACTGTATCCATCCCGAGTCGAGCAGGGACAAAGAATCCCGTTGGTCTCCCAAGATGTTCCAAGGAAGGGCCACCGACCGGTTGGCGTTCATCATCACGATGGGGAACCGGCCCCCGGAAGCGTAGTGCAGGCATTCCGCCATGTAGAGCAGCCCTTGGGACGAGGAAGCGGTGAAGGTGCGCGCGCCCACCGCGGAAGCCCCGATCAGGGCCGAAAGGGCCGAATGCTCGGATTCCACGTACATGTATTCCGTCGATAATCGACCGTCGGACACCATATCCGCCAAACGTTCCACCACCGTCGTCTGCGGCGTGATGGGGTACGCCGCGATCACGTGGGGCCGCGCCAAGCGCACGCCTTCCGCCACGGCGTCGTTGCCGGAAAGGAAACGTCTTCGGGAGGGAACCGAGCCGCCGTTCATTCCCGTTCCGCCGCCATCCGGATCGCCTTCAAGCGGCATTCCACGGCGCAGATGCCGCAGCCTTTGCAAAATCGTTCGTCGAGGACCACTTTTTTTCCCTCCCGGACGACGGCGCCGTCCGGACAGGCCAGGTAGCACTTCAAACATCCGGTGCAAAGGTCGGCGTTGAAGACGGGGCGCTCCCGCCGCCAATCGGCGCTGCCGGAGAGGAGAACCCCCGACTCGGCCACGGTCCCTATCGGGTAATCCTCCGCGCGGATCGGCGCGACATATTTTTGAAAGATCGGTCGCGGCATCGGGATCATCCCGTCACTTGGTGCCACGCTTTCAGGAAAAGCGCCTTGTTTTTTTCCGCTTGCTTGACGCCGGGGTCTTCCTCGATCGCTTTCGCGGCGTCGGACACCGGAACCACGTTCGACGCGGCGATGAGCGCCCCTAGCATGGCGGTGTTCACGATGGGTTTCCCCAGGATTTGGCGCGCCAGTTCCCAGGCGTCCAACGCGGTGAAGCGCACGCCTTCCGGCAGGAAGGGAACGGTCGAGAGCCGCGTGTTGGCGACGAACCATCCTCCCGGACGCAGACCGACGACCGCTCGGTCGTTCAATAACGTGTCGTCCAAGACCACGACGCCGTCGCACTCGGACACTTCGCTGCGGTCGGTGATGGGCGCGTCGTCGATGCGGGTGAACCCCAGGACCGGCGCGCCGCGCCGTTCCGGACCGAAGGAAGGGAACGCCAGGGCGTAACGCCCGGCGTTCACCGCGGCCGCGCCCAGCAGCCGCGCGGCGGTGAAGCACCCTTGTCCTCCCCGCCCGTGCCATCGGATCGAGATCACGGCCTCATCCTTTCCGCAGCCGCAACAACCGCTCCCCGGCGGCGTCGAGGGTCTCCGGCTTCTTGGCGAAATGGAACCGGATCAGGTGGCGCACCGGTTCGCGGAAAAAGCTGGACCCCGGAACGCCCGCCACGCCGATTTCCCGAATCAGCCATTCGCTGAACGCCGTATCGTCCTTCCAACCCAGCGCGTTGATGTCCACCAGGACGTAATAGGCTCCCTGGGGCCGGGAATAGGTCAGCCCGGCTTTATCGAGGTAGCCCAAGAACCGGTCGCGGAGGGCGGTGTACTTCGTCCGAAGATCCCGGTAATAGACGTCCGGCAATTCCAGCGCGGTCACCGCCGCCTCTTGAAGCGGCGCGGCGGCTCCCACCGTCAAGAAATCATGGACTTTTCGAGCCGCGCGGATGACGGCGGGAGAAGCCAGGACGTATCCCAAGCGCCACCCGGTGACGGCGTACGTTTTCGACAAGGAGCCGCAACAGATGGTCCGCTCGAACATGCCGGGGAGAGACGCGATATAGTGGTGTTCGTGCGGCGCATAGACGATGTGCTCGTACACTTCGTCCGTGATCACGTAGGCGTCGTATTTCTCCGCCAACCGGGCGATGGCGGAGACCTCCTCCCGCGTGAACACTTTGCCGCTGGGATTCGACGGGTTGCACAACACCAAGGCCTTGGCTCCCCGGCGAAAGGCGCGCTCGAGCTCTTCCGGATCGAAAGTGAAATCGGGCGGACGCAGCGGCACGTAAATGGGTTCCGCGCCGGACAGGATGGCGTCGGCGGCGTAGTTCTCGTAGAACGGAGAGAACACCGCCACCTTATCGCCCGGGTCGCAGGCCGTCATCATGGCCACCATCATGGCTTCCGTGCTGCCGCAGGTCACGACGATGTTTTCATCGGGGTCCAACGGGATTCCCATGTGCCGGGATTGTTTGGCGGCCAGGGCCTTCCGGAAGTTGGGCGCGCCCCACGTGACCGCGTATTGGTGGGGGCCGTGGCGGGCGGCCCTCTCCGCGGCGAGGAGCAGCTCCTCCGGCGGATCGAAGTCGGGAAACCCCTGGGACAGGTTGATGGCCCCGTGTTTGTTGGCCAACCGCGTCGTCCCTCGAATGACGGACTCCGTAAAGACTTCCAGCCGCGCGCTCGTCTTCGGCATGTTTATGTTTCCTCTCCCTTTCCGATCGGCTCTACAACTCCCAACAACTTTTCGGCGTTCTTATGAAATATCCCATCCCGGATTTCCCGGTTTTCGAAGGCGCCTTCGATGATTTTCCGGATCTCCGAGGCCCTCGCCCAGGGAAAATCCGAACCGAACAATATTTTATCCCCGCCGTGACGACGAACGACTTCGAGGAGTTCGCTCGTCTTGATCGTCGAAATGAAAGCCGTATCGAAATAGGCGCTCGTCCCTACGAGGTGCTTCAACACGTCGTCCCACATTTGATAACCGCCCAAATGGGCGAAGATCAGCTTCAGCCCGTCGATCTTGGTCACTTCCTTGAGGCGTTCGGGCACGGCGCGAATTTGGTCCGGATACGGGAAATCGAACCCGGCGTGAAAAGCGATCACGAGCCCGTATTCCCGGCAGGCCCAATAAATATCGAAGAGGCGGGGATCGTCGGGATAGAACCGTTGATATTCCGGGTGAAGCTTGATCCCCCGGATCCCGTTCGAGGCCAAAAAGTGGATCTCCTCCCGAACTTCTCCCGCGCCCCCGAAATCGGGGTGCATGCTCCCGAAGCAGAGGACGTCTCCCGGAGACCCCCGGTTGAAACCGATCATCTTTCGATTGATTCCCCGCACCTGCTCTTTTTTGGTCGCCACCGGCAGGTTGACCGAAACGTCCACGCCATCGAGGTTCATGAACCGGCGCAAGTCCCGGGAAGTTCCGTCGCAGCAAGCCTCGAACATCCCGTCCCGATGCAGGGAACGGGTGATGCTCACCGCCAGGTCGTCGGGATAGAAATGCGTATGGGCGTCCACCAGTCTCACGCGGGGCCGTCCTTCAAAACCCGTCAGCTCTTCCTCAAGTCCACTAATCGTTTGGCTTTGTGGGTGGATCGGGGGAGGGTCCCGGCGGGATGGGCCCTAACGAGTTTCGGGCGGACGCCGACCCGCACCTTGATCTCGGATTCCACGTATTTGGCCAAAGCACCCGCTTCGTGTTCCCGTCCCGCCGCCGTTTCGACCTCCACGTCGAACTTGAGCAGCCGCTCTTCCTCGTACACGGTGATCCGGTACTCCCCCGTGAGTCCCGCATGTCCCCGCACCACGGTTTCGATATCGCTGGGGAACACGTTCACGCCCGAGACGATGATCATGTCGTCGATGCGGCCCTGCACCACGAAGCGTGAAAACGTCCGTCCGCAAGCGCAAGGCTCCGGAAGGCGCGTGACGATGTCGCCCGTACGGAACCGGATCATGGGCCGCGCCTCCTTGAGGAGGGTGGTCAGGACCATCTCCCCCGGCTTCCCGTCCGCCACGGGTTCCTGCGTTTCGGGATCCAACACCTCGAGGAGGATGTTGTCCTCCGCGAGGTGAAGTCCCTCCTTCTCGGGGCACATGCCGGCGCAGGAACCGAAAATATCCGAAAGTCCGTAAAAATCGTAGAGGTCGGCCCTCCAAAGCGCTTCAATCGCCTTCCGGGTTTCGGGAATGGACCCCCCGGGTTCTCCCGCCACGATGATCTTCCGTATCGCCAGATCGCTCCTCGGATCGATGCCGTGTTTCAAGGCTTCCTCGCCCAGGTGCCAGGCGTAGGACGGCGTCGTCCAGGTGATCGTGGGCTTGAACTGTTTCATGATGTAAAGCAAGCGCTCCGACGGCAACGTTCCGCCCCAAATGCAAAGCGCCCCCAGGTTTTGGGCGCCGATCACGTCGGGACCCCCCACGAAAAGGGAGAAATTCAGCGCGTGCAGGTATCGATCCGTCGGCCTCATGCCGACGCTCCAAAACTGTCGCGATTCGACGTTTTGGAAGTCGTCAAAATCTTTCTTGGTGAACGGGCTCAACGTGGGAACCCCCGTGGAACCGCTGGAGGCCGAGACGAAAACGATGTCCCGTTCGGGCACCGCCACCATGTCGCCCAAGTCCGGGGCCGCCAACTGGCGGTCGCGCTCGACTTTTTTATCGGTGAAGGGAAACCGGCGGAGGTCCTCCAAACGGCGCAAGTCGGACGGTTTGACTTCGGCTTCGTTGAACGACCGCTTTTAGTAGGGAGAGTTCGCGTAGGCGAATTCCAAATGCCGCTTCAGCCGTTCCAACTGGAGCTGTTCCACTTTGGCCCGGGGCAGCGTCTCCAACTCGGGTTCCCAATACGTTCGTTCGCTCATCTCGTTTCTCCTATCGTTTCGACCGCCTAAGGAAACTCACTATCGTAATTGTTGAGGCCTCTCACCCTGCCCTCACCCAAAAAGAGAGGGAATACTTAGAATTACCTTCTCCTCTTGGGAGAAGGTGCCCCGAAGGGGCGGATGAGGGGCCTGAACAGATACAAAATATCCGGTCTCGTTCCGTCAACCGGCGCGAGGCGTCTATTTATCCGCTCGATTCGCGGCCGCGTCGCCGGCCGTTTGGACCGCCTGGACCAAAAGGATCAACGCCACGACCGTGCACACCATCACGTCGGTTTGATAACGGTAATAGCCGAAGCGGATCGCCAAGTCGCCCACCCCGCCGCCGCCGACGACGCCCGCCATGGCGGAATATCCGATCAGGCTCACCGCCGTCACGGTGACGCCGCGCAGGATCCCCGGGCGGGCCTCCACTAGGAGCACGTGGACGATGATCTGCCAAAGCGAGGCGCCCATGGCGACGGACGCCTCGATCACTCCCCGGTCCACCTCGCGGAGGGACGCCTCCACCAGCCGGGCGAAGAAGGCGACGGCGGTGACCGACAAGGGCACGGAAGCGGAAAGAGGTCCGATGGTCGTCCCGACGATCTTCTGTGTGAACGGGAGCAAAAGGACCAATAGGATCACGAACGGGATCGACCGAACGACGTTGACGGTCAACCCTCCGACCGCGTTCAAGAATCGGCTTTTCAAGAACGACCCCTTATCCGTGATGAAAAGGAATATCCCGAGGGGCGTCCCCGCCAGCAAGGAAATCGCCAGCGATATTCCCACCATTTCAAACCTCTCGACGAACGCCTTTCCCAGGTCCGGCAGGAGGTTGGAGACGAAGTTATCCATGGATCACCGCCGTTTCGGCCGTGTGGTCATGGAAATAGGCGATGACCTTTTCCACCTCCGTCTTCTCCCCCTGGAGGTTCACGACCAGGGCGCCGACGGGCCGGCCGCCGATGTATTCGATTTTGCCGTGCAAAATATTGATGTCGACGGAATGGTTCCGAACGGCGTTGGCGAGGATGGGCTCCAGGGCGGATTCCCCCCGGTAAACGATCTTCACCAAAGAGCCTCGCGTCCGCCGCAATATCGCCTCCGGCACGTCCAGGTTGAGGGAGTGGCCGACCAATTGCCTCGTCACCGGATGCCGGGGAGCGGCAAACAGTTCGTACACGCCGTTCACTTCAACCACCCGTCCTTCGTCCATGACGGCGACGCGGGTGCAAACGCTTTTGATGACGTCCATTTCGTGGGAAATCAAGACCACCGTGATGCCGAACCTCGAGTTGATGTCGCGGAGGAGCTCCAGGATCGACTTGGTGGTCTCCAAGTCGAGAGCGGAAGTCGGTTCGTCGCACAGCACGAGGCTCGGGTCGTTCGCCAGCGCCCGGGCGATGCCGACCCGCTGCTTCTGGCCTCCGGAGAGCTGGCTCGGATATGCGTTGGTTTTGTCGGACAACCCCACCACGTCCAAGAGGACCGGAACTTTCTCCGCGATCTCGCCGCCGCTCCGTCCGGAGATTTTTAATGGAAAGGCAATGTTATCGAACACGGTCTTCGTGTGGATCAGGTTGAAATGCTGGAAGAT
Organism: Elusimicrobiota bacterium; assembly: GCA_003158755.1. GTDB lineage: Bacteria > Elusimicrobiota > Elusimicrobia > FEN-1173 > FEN-1173 > FEN-1173. The sequence continues at coordinate 12,114 of PMLF01000183.1, forward strand.
CATCCCGATCACATGCCGCCGGAGCGAAAGCTGCTTGGCCGGCAAGGCGTTGAGGTCGGTCCCGTCCACCTCGACCGTGCCTTTGGTCGGGGTTTCCAGCCGGTTGATCAGCCGGATCAGCGTGGACTTCCCGGCCCCGGAAGCCCCCACAATCCCGAACACTTCGCCGCAG
>PMLF01000150.1 GCA_003158755.1 Elusimicrobiota bacterium
CCCCTTCGCGAATCAGAGTCCATTGCAAGGTGGAGGCGTCCAGCACCGTCGAAGCCGTTCCGCGGGGGCATCGGCCCCCGTCCCACAATATTTCCACGCGGCCGCCGAAGGTCTTCCGGGCGGCGGCGCCCGTCACGGCGGGAGGCTTCCCCGACGGATTGGCGCTGGTGGTCGCCAACGGAGCGCCGAAGGCTTTCAACAGCGCTCTCGCCGCCGGGTGGTCCGGCACCCGGACGGCCACGGTCTCTTTCCCTCCCGTGGCCAAACGGCCCAAAGAAGACGTTTTCAGAACCACCGTCAGAGGGCCCGGCCAGTGATCGTCCAACAACCGCTTCAATCGCTTCGAGAGCGGCTCCACCAACGGTTCCGCCTGGGCGCGGTCGGCGACCAACAGGGGAAAGGGTTTCCGGTAGGACCGTCCCTTCAGCTTGAAGATGCGCCGGATGGACTCCGGACGGAACGCGCTCGCGCCGATCCCGTACACCGTGTCCGTCGGAAAAACGGCCACGCCCCCGGACCGAAGGACGGCCACCGTCTCGCGTAAGATCGCTCCCGGGACTCGCCCCCCCGGCGTGAAGAAGATCCGGGTTTCGAGGCGGCGGCCGGAGGGCCTTTTCTTACGTCGTGTAATCCGCGTTGATGGCGACATACTCCTTGGAAAAATCGCAGGTCACGGCGAAGCTCCAGGCCTCGCCCGCGCGCAGGTCCGCGCGGACGACGACTTTTTCCTTTGTCAAAAGTCCGTGCAGGGCTTTCTCGTCGTAGTCGGTCTTCATCCCCCGGTCGTATACGACCACGTCGCCGAAACGCAGTTCGGTCTTGTCCGGATCGAAGGGAACGCCCGCCCGGCCCAAAGCCGCCAGCACGCGGCCCCAATTGGGGTCCGCGCCGTTCAAAGCGGTCTTGAAGAGGGGCGAGGTGGCCACGGTGGAGGCCAGTTTCGAAGCCGCGGCCTCGGTCTTGGCGCCCTTCACGAAGATCCAAGCCGTGCGGGTGGCGCCCTCGCCGTCGGCGGCGATCTGGACGGACAAGGACAGGCACACCGCGTGCAGGGCCGACCGGAAAAGGTCCAGGAGCTTTTTGGGCGGCTTGGAGAACTCCTTGACGGCGCCGTTGGCCAGAAGGAAAAGGCTGTCGTTGGTGGAGGTGTCTCCGTCCACGGTCACCCGGTTGAAGCTCCGGTCCACAGCCCAACGCAAGGAATCGTGCAGCTCCTTTTGAGGGAGACCCGCGTCGGTCAAAACGACGGAGAGCATCGTCGCCATGTTCGGGTGGATCATGCCCGCGCCCTTGGCGCAGCCCCAAACGGTGAAGGTGTTCCCGCCGAACTCGAACCGGGCGCGGGCGGCCTTGGGGCGGGTGTCGGTGGTCATGACGGACCGGACGGCGTTGTCGACGGAGACGAGGTTGGCGGCCACGTCCTCGGCCAATCCTTTGACGCCGGCCTCCAGGGCTTCGCGCGGCAGAAACCGTCCGATCACGCCCGTCGAAGCAACCAGAAGCTGATCCGCGTCGAGGTCGAGACCTTTGCCGAGGAGCTTCAGCGAATCCTCGGCGTCCTTCATGCCCCGCGCGCCGGTGCAGGCGTTGGCGCAGCCGGAATTGATGAGAACTCCCCGGAAAGGACCTTTCCCCTTCAATCGTTTTTGGCAGAGCCGCACGGGCGCGGCCTTGACGAGGTTGGTGGTGAACACCCCGGCGGCCCGCGCCGGTCGGAAGGAATAGAACAGCGCGATATCCTTTTTCCCCTCGACGGAGGAGATGCCGCACCGCCGACCGTACAAGCCGAACCCCGCCGGGAGAGCGTTCTCCCTAAGGGCTTCCGATACGTCGCCGCCCTGAAAGGCGGAAAGAGCTTCCACGTCCATCGTCGTCACCGCCGCCGACGTCCTTGACGTCGCCGGTCGCCGCCGCGAGATTCCGCCCGGCACGTGGCGCACCGCTTGGGCGGCGTCAGCCCACGGGACTTGAAGAACTGCTGCTCCCCCCACTCGAACCGAAACCCGTTCCCGCATTCCACGCACGCCAGTTTCATATCCTTGCTCATCTCGAAGGGGCGCCGGAAAAGGCGCTTTAAGAAACCAAACAATTTTTTCATGTCGTTCCTCTCAAAAGCGGCTCCAGTAGCGGGGCCGCGAGGTTTTGTCTTTTCTTATACCAGTCCGGCCGCTTCGTCGAGGCCGAACATCAGGTTCATGTTCTGTACCGCCTGGCCGGAGGCGCCTTTGACCAGGTTGTCCAGGGCAGCCAGCACGATCACCCGCCCGTTGCGCTCGTCGACGGCGGCGTTGATGTCGACGTAGTTCGTGTACGAGACGTCCTTGGTCTGCGGCCAGCGGCCTTCCGGCAGGAGGCGGATGAACCGCTCCCCGCCGTATTCTTTCTCGAACAGGGCGCGGATCCGGGAAACGTCGGTCTTTTTCCGGAGCTTCGCGTAAGCGCAGGCCAGGATGCCGCGGGTCATGGGGACCAGGTGCGGCACGAAGGTCAGAGCGACGGTCCGGCCGGAAACGTCCTTTAACGTCTGCTCGATCTCCGGCATGTGGCGGTGCTTGTTTACGGCGTACGCCTGGAAGTTCTCGGCGCACTCCGGAAAGTGGTACATGAGGTCCAGCTTCTTCCCCGCGCCGGAGACGCCGGACTTGGCGTCCACGATTATGGAGGCAGGGTCGATGACGCCGTTTTTCAGGAGCGGCGCCAGGGCCAGGATCGTGGTGGTGGCGTAGCAACCCGGGTTGGCCACGAGGCGCGCGCCGGGGATCCTCGGACGGAAAAGCTCCGGCAAACCGTAAACGGCCTCCTTCAGCAGCTTCGGCGAGGCGTGCTTGACCTTGTACCAGGCTTCGTAGGTCTTCACGTCCCTCAGCCGGAAATCAGCGGAGAGGTCCACGACTTTCTTTCCCGTCGCGAGGAACTCGGCGATATTCTTCGAGCCGACCCCGTGGGGCAGCGCGAAGAACGCCACGTCCGTGTCCCTGGCCAGGCGTTTGGCGTCGAACGATTCCAGAGATAAGTCGAAGTCCTTGCGGAGTTGGGGGTGGACTTCCTCCAGGCGTTTGCCCGGGGAAGAAGAGGTGGTGACGTGCTTCACCCGGACGTCGGGGTGACGTCTCAGGATCTTCAGCAACTCGCCCCCGGTGTATCCGGAGGCGCCGACGATGGAAACGGAAATCATAAAAAAATCCCTCAAATCATTAACTTTGAACCAATCCAAAAACACCGTTCATGCTGAGCTTGTCGAAGCATGAGAAATTACCGGGGAGAAGGCTCACCCTTCGACAGGCTCAGGGTGAGCGGGTTATATATAGAGTCTTATGAAACTTCCGCCTCCAAACCCTTCTCCGCCGGTTTCCATTGAGGCGCTAGGACAACCGTCGCCTCACCCTTCAGTTCTTTGCGTCCGGCCAACACCGCCGACACCTCGGAGATGGACCCCCGAATAAACTCTTCGAACACCTTCGTCAACTCCCGCCCGACGGCGCACGGGACGTCGCCGAAGACGGCCCGGGCCTGTTCCAAGGTGTCTTGCAGCCGGAAAACGTTCTCGAAAAAAACGATGGTCCGCTCCCTTCCGGCGCTTTCCAACTCGCGGCGAATGCGGATCGCCCGACGAGACAGGAACCCCAGGAACGTGAACCCGTCCATGGGAAGACCGGAACCGGCCAGAGCCGTCAGCACGGCGGACGCGCCGGGGATCGGCACCACGGGAACGCCTTCCTTGAGGGCCGCCGATATCAGGCGCCCGCCGGGATCGGAAACGCCCGGCGTCCCGGCGTCGGACACCACGGCCAAATCCTCCCCCGCTTTCAAGCGTTCCAGGATTCCCGGCAGGGAGCGCTCATGCACGTGCTCGTCGTACCGGAGCATCGGCTTGTGGAGGCCCAGGTGGCGCAGGAGGTTCTGCGTGCGGCGGGTGTCCTCGCAGGCCACCGCGGACACGGCGGCCAGGGTTTTCGCCGCCCGCGGAGTCAAATCGTCCAAGTTGCCGATGGGGGTGGCGACGACGTAAAGAGCCATGGATGTCTACATCGTACCAAAAAGTGGAATGCCCGGCTTAGGACTTGGCGATGACCACGACGGCGTTTTCGGCCAAGAGGTTGGGCCACAGGTGTACGCGGCGGTTCCCGCTCAAGAAACGCTCCTCCACGATGCGGATCCCCTTGTCGGCGCAGAAGTCCCGGAAATCGTCGACGCTCAAATAGTGGACGTTGGGGGTGTCGTACCAACGGTACGGAAGCGAGGCCGACACGGGCCCCCGCCCGAGGAAAAACAAATAGGACCGCGCCCGGAGGTGGGCCATGTTCGGGAACCCGACGATGACTTTCTTGGCAACGCGCAGGGCTTCGCGGATCAGGAAGTCCACGTCCTTCACCTCCTGCATGCTCTGGTTGAGGATAACGAAGTCGAAGGACCCGTCGGCGTAGCCGCCCAAGCCGGTTTCGATGTCGCCGTGAAAAACGCTCAAACCCTTTTCCACGCAACTGTAGATCGACACTTCTTTCAGCTCAATCCCCTGGGCCTTCACTTTTTTCTCGCGCACCAGGAGGGCCAGCAGATCCCCGTCCCCGCAGCCCAAGTCCATGACCAGGGCGCCGGGGTCGATCAAATCGGAAATGATCCGGTGGTCCGGACGGACGGATTCATTCGGCATCGGTGGACGCCTTCAAAAGGAAATGGCGGATCAAGTTGGTCTCCTGCTCGAACTCCAAAAGGAAAGCGTCGTGGCCGTAGGTGGATTGGATCTCGCAATAGGTCACGTCCGCGTGCCGGGTCCGGAGGAAATTGGCGATCTCTTTGGACTGATAAGGCGGGTAGAGCCAATCCGACTTGAACGCGATCACCAGGAACCGGGTGTGGATCGGACCCCCCAACGGGACCAGTTTTTCCCCCGACAGGTCGAAATAGTCCAGGGCCTTGGTGAGGTACAAATAGGAATTGGCGTCGAACCGCTGGACGAAGCTGTCGCCGCGGTGCTTGAGATAGCCCTCCACCTCGAACTCCGTCGCGAAGGAAAAGGTGTATTCCCCCGCCTTCAGCTTGCGGGAGAACTTCTCCTCCATGGACTGGTCGCTCATGTAGGTGATGTGCCCGATCATGCGGGCCAAGGCCAACCCCCGCTCCGGTTGGCCGTGCTTGTAATAATTCCCGGCGCGCCAGGAAGGATCGGCCATGATGGCTTGCCGCCCGACCTCGTCGAAAGCGATCTGCTGGGGCGAATGCTTGGTCGAGGTCGCCATGGGGATGACGGAGCGGACGCGGTCCGGATAAGACGCCGCCCACTGGAGCACCTGCATCCCGCCCATGGAGCCGCCCGAGACGCTGAGGAGCTTATCGATTCCCAGGTGGTCGATGAGCCGCCGCTGGACCTCCACCATGTCGCCGACGGTGACGACGGGGAACGATAACCCGTAAGGTTCCCCCGTCGCCGGGTTGACGGAGGACGGCCCGGTCGTCCCCTTGCAGCCGCCGAGGACGTTGGAGCAAATGACGAAATATTTGTCGGTGTCGAAGGCCTTCCCCGGTCCGATCATGGAATCCCACCAGCCGGGCTTGGGATCGCCGGAGTGGACCCCCGCCGCGTGGGCGTCCCCCGAGAGGGCGTGGCAAACCAAGACGGCGTTGGATTTTTCGGCGTTCAACCGGCCGTAGGTCTCGTAAGCGACCGTCACCGACCCCAGCGACCGGCCGGACTCCAGCGCCAATCCATGAGGAGGCGCAAACGAAACGGATTTCGTCTCCACCGCGCCGATGCTAGTCGTCAATGAATCCCCCAGAAAACAAAAAACCCGCGCCGCCAAGAAAGCGGCACGGGACGAACTCTTTTCGCCGCTTTAGTCCCCTGATGGGCCCATCCAGGCCCGGCCGGGTCAAGTTGGAACTTAAATCCTCGCCGTATTGCTTAGAAAATTAGACCAAACTCGGCATTTTCTGTCAAGCTCCGCTCGGACGATTGCAATGAACTAAACTTCAACCAACCCGCAGGGACCTCATGGACATGGAACCCAGCGTCACTTTTTCGGCGAAGAATTTGATTTTTTCATCCGGTTCTTGGAGGGCGAGGACGTAGAGAAGCGGCAAGAAATGCTCGTTGGTCGGAACGGCCAGCCGGGCGGAGGTCCCGAACTTCTCGTAATGGACGACGGCGTCGTGGTCCCGGGCCAGGATCCGCCGTTTCATCTCCGCATCGAACTCCACCGCCCAATCGAACGCCTCGTCGCCCCAAATCATTTCGCCCAGGTTGTGGACGATGTTCCCGCTGCCGACGATCAAAATTCCTTTTTTCCGAAGGGACTTCAGCTCCTTGCCCAACTGGTAATGAAACTCCGGGCCTTTCGTCCGATCCAAACTGAGTTGGACCACCGGGACGTCCGCCCGGGGAAACATCCGCGAAAGCACCGACCACGCGCCGTGGTCCAAACCCCGATCCGCGTCCTTCCGGACGCGGTTTCCATCCAGGACGTCTCCCACGAGCCGGGCCAAGTCGGGCGAACCCGGGGCGGGATACTTCGCCTCGTAAAGGACCGGAGGAAAACCATAAAAATCGTGGATCGTCTCGGGCCGTTCCGCCGAGGTCACGCGGCTTCCGACCGTCTCCCAATGGGCGGAGACGCAGAGGATCGCTTTGGGCTTGGGGACCGACCGGCCCGCCTCGACCCAGGCCCGGCTGAACTCATTTTCCTCGACGGCGTTCATGGGGCTGCCGTGCCCGATGAAGAAGGCCGGCGTCATGGTTTCGGATTCGGCGAAGTCGGAGGGAAGAAAAGTCATTTCATCCTGATTTTGTGACTACGCAGGTCCCCCTCCCCCGTTTACGGGGGAGGGCTGGGGAGAGGGCGAACGGCGGGGAAAACCGGTTTCAAATCTCCCCTCTCCCGGCCTCCGGCCACNNCCCCGTAAACGGGGGAGGGAACACATAGGGGCTTGAGTAGTCACCTGATTTTAACACCTTGTGTTGTATCATAGGGACCATGTCTTCCCGAACGATCTTGTTCCTAGCCTGCGTGGCCCTCTGGCTTCCTTTCGTCGGCCGATCCCTTTTCATCGACGATCACGCCCATTTCCGGGAAGCGGTGGAGCGGGGGCTGCGCCCCGGAACGCCCTACGCCCAAGAAGGTTTGGGTTGGAAAAAGGGGCAGTCGCCGGGTGAGGCCAACCCCCCCCTCTACTTTTACGTCGTGGGCGCGGCGACGAGGCTCGTCGGCGTCGACACCTGGAAAATCCACATCCTCTTACTGCCCCTGCACTTATTCGGGTTGGGGGCCTTTTTTGTTCTCGCCCGGAGATGGACGCGGCATCCTTTGTGGGCCTCCCTCCTATGGCTGACGACCCCCCACTTTTGGGTCACGACGAACTCCCTTCTCTTGGACGCCTGGCTGGCGCCGCTGTTCCTGGTCGGTCTGGCGCTCTGGATCGACGGCTGGGAAACCAACTCCAAAAGCCGCCTGGCCGTCGGAGCCCTATTCCTGGGACTGACGCCCCTGGTGAAATACACGGGCTTCCTGGCCTGGGCCGTGGCGNNTGGACGATGGGAGAAAGGAAGCAACCCTTCACCCGACGATGGCTTTTTATTCTGATCCCCGTCGGAATGATGGGCGCCTGGTTGATCTGGAGCGGAACCATATACGGCCGCTCCCACTTAACCGCCACGGCGGCGACCAGCGTCGCTCCCTTCGACTCGGGACGGCTTTGGACCCTTCTCGTCTTCTTCTTCCTCTCCACCCCGACGGCGATCCTGGGCGCCGCCGCCTTCCGCCCTGCGTCGCCGAGGGACCGGATCGACGGGCTCTTGTTGCTTTGGATCGCCGTCGGTCTGGCGGGCCTTCTGTGGGCGAGGGGATGGGTGTGCGCGCGATATTTCGTCATCGTAGGACCCGCCGCGGTGCTTTTGAGCGTGAGAGCGATGGAGCGCGTCCACTGGGCGGGGTCAAAAATATTTCGGGCGGCGACGCTGGGCCTGTTGGCGACGGGAGGCGCGGCCGTGGCCGCGGCGGACTTCTTTCAGGCGCGCGTGGACTTCCTGGCGGCCCGGGACTTGGAAGCGGCCAGGAAAATCTTGGAGCCCAATTCCGTCGGGCGGTATCCCGGGGCGCTGCTTTCGGGCTTAAGCTATTACCTTCCCGACGACCGGTGGAAACCCATCAATCCCGGCGAAACGCCCGCGCCGGGAGAAGTGGCGGCGCTGCCGGGTCGCCAACTGCCGAAAGCCTTCCGGCCCAACGTCGAAGGGCTCCGCCCGGCGGCCTCGTTCATCTACCGGTCGCCCATCCCCATCCGCCTGCAGGATGGCCCCACGGGCGCGGGCTGGTACGGGTCTATTTGGGGGAAGCACCCTCTTTCTTTTTCGATGGATCCGGTGGAAGTGTATTTCCTATTGACGCCTCCCACAGCCGATACCGTTCCCACGGACCCGCTGAAATCGTGAAGGGCAGCGCGCCCCACGCCGACGCGTAAAATCCCGCCGACCCATCGTTGTCCATGAGCTTGACCGGCCACTTCGTCAGATAAATGTATTCCTTCACCGGCCGGAGGCCCCCGCGCGAGGATGAGAACCACCACCGGGGCATGACCACCGCGGGAAGGAGGACCAAGTCCCCCGGGCGAAGAACTGTCGTCGGAAAAAAGGCCCGCCATCCGGCGTACCCCAGCAGGCTCCCCGTGAAGGAATCCCCTCCGTAAAAATAGTGTCGCTCCCCTCCCGATTTCAGACCGTCCCGCGCGACGTCCTCGACGATGAGCCGGCCCGTCCGGGCCTGGGCCCAATCGGCGTAGCCGAGACCCGCCGTGACGAGGAACATCCCCGCCGCCCACGCCGAGGCCCGGCGGGAGAAAGCGACGGGCCCGTGAGGAAGTTCCCGGCTCCAGGCGCGCAACGTTAACAGCAGCGCCGGAGGCAGGAGAGTCAGATAGTACCGCGCCGCCACCCATTGCATGACGTAGATCATCTGCGCCGTCCCCAGCAATAGCCACAGGACAAGGAAGAGGTCCGTCCGTACCCGCGGATCGGGCTTGATCGAAAGTATTCGGGCGAAATAAAGCGCCGCGCCCACCGACAGGAAAGCCAGCAAGGTC
>PMLF01000243.1 GCA_003158755.1 Elusimicrobiota bacterium
TCGCCCTCTCCCCAACCCTCCCCCGCATGCGGGGGAGGGAGAAAAAATCCGTTTTCATAAAAGGGCATGCTTTTCGTCCACACGGCCATCTTTCACGGCGTCGAGGATTTCGTCCACCGCTTCCTCGCCGGTGACGCCGCCGTACCAAGTTCCTTCGGGATAGACGACCATGCAGGGCCCCCGGTCGCATACTTTCAGGCAGCCGGTGGTCGACACCATCACGCCGTCCAACTCCCGGTCGGAGAGCCCTTCCTGCAAGTAGGGCAAAAGGCCCACGGACCCTTTCTTGTGGCAGACGCCCTGGGCGTCTCCTCCCGCGCGGAAGCTGGCGCAAACTAAGATGTGTTTATCTGGTTTTTGCATGAGTTTCCTCCTACATCACGAGTTCAAACTTCTCTTCCAGCGCGTCCCGGTCCTGGCGGTCCATGATCGCGTTCAATATCTTTTCCAAGAAACGCATGGAGCCCGTGTAGCCGACCGCCGGGAAGTAGCTGTGTCCCACCCGATCGAGGATGGGGAAACCGAAACGGAGGTAGGGGATATCCTCGTCGCGGGCGATGTANNGTATTTCCCGTAGGTGTTGCCGATAAGGAGGTCCACCTTCTCGTTCTTGATCCACTGGTGCATCAGGAACATATCGGCCGGCGCTTTGAACTTGGCCTCCGGGATGTCCTTCAGGATTTCGGCGAGGCGTTCCTCGAACGCTTTTCCCGGTGTACCGCTGACGACGTACACCGGACGCATCCCGATGTCCACCAGAAACTCCGTCAAGGGAACGAGTTGGTCCGGATCGCCGAACAGGGCCACCCGTTTTCCGGAGAAGTACTGCTCCATGTCCGCGACGATATCCACCAGACGCCCTCTCTCGTCGGCGAGGGCGAGGGGTACGGGACGTCCGGTAACGGCCGCCAGGGACTGGACGAATCGGTCCGAAGCGCGGATCCCGTAAGGAATGTCCAGGATCTCATAGGGAACCTTGTGTTTCGCGTTCAATTCCTCCGCCGCGGTGGTAGACGCGTAACTCCCCAAGGCCAGCGTCGAATGGCTGTCCCCCGTTCGGCTCAATTGCTCCAGTGTAGTGCCTCCCTTTGGATACATCGTGTAGCGTCCGGTGAGGGGGGTATCCAGAACGTCCGAAGTGTCCGGGAAGAGGATGGTTTCCGTTCCGAACAGGGACGACATCCTCTTGATTTCCCGCATGTCGGAAGGTTCGCACCAGCCGGGGATGATGTTGACGGCCCCGGTTAGGTTTCCCTTCTTACCGCAGAGATGCTTCACCACCGCCTTCACCATGTTGGAGAACCCGGTCACGTGGGAACCCACGTAGCTGGGCGTGCTGGCGTTGATTACTCTCTTCCCGGGGGGAATCTTGCCTTCTTCTTGAGCTTTGGCGACGATCTGACCCACGTCGTCTCCGATGGTTTCCGACAGGCAGGTCGTGTGTACCGCGATGACCTCGGGGTCGTAGAGGCTGAAGATGTTCTGGATGGCCTCCAACAGGTTGGACTGCCCGCCGAAGACCGAAGAGCCCTCGGTGAAGGAGCTCGTCGCGGCCATCACCGGTTCTTTGTAGTGGCGGGTCAGGGCGGTCCGGTGGTAGGAACAGCACCCTTGGGATCCGTGGCTATGAGGCAGGCACCCGTGGATGCCCAGGGCGGCGTACATGGCTCCCACGGGCTGGCAGGTTTTCGCGGGATTGACCGTGAGCGCGGTCCTTTCAACGATCTCTTTCGGCGTGTGTCGTAAAAGCATACGGGCTTCCCCCTCTTATGTAGAACCTATCCAAACAACCATCCTAATACCGCTCATGCTGAGCCTGTCGAAGCATGAGCCATCGTCGCGGAAGGCTGCTCACCCTTCGACAAGCTCAGGGTGAGCGGGGATTTCTCGCTAGTTCTTATTCCGCTTTCGCCATGACCGCGGCGAGAGGTTCTTTGCTCTCCCACGGCGGCGCGATCAACTTCCAAGCTTTCGCCGTCAGCATCCGTTCGATGTCTTTGTAAAAGTTCACCGCCCCCGTGAACCCGGCGTAAGGGCCGCCGTAGTCGTAGCTATGGAGCTGTTTTAACGGGATGCCCATCTTCTGGATCACATACTTTTCTTTAATTCCTGCGCAAAAGATGTCGGGCTTGTATTTCCGGATGATCTCCTCGGTCTCGAAGTGGTTGATGTCGTCGATGACGAGGCTCCCCTCGTCCATTTCGGGCATCATCCCGTCGTAGTCCTTGAACCGGAACCCTTCCTTGGAATACCGCTCCATCTCCTCGGGCGTCCGCCGCGGCTTGTAAAGCACGGGGTCCGGGGTGACGACGAGTTCCTCGATGTTCCGCGAGTCGGCGTCCACCTTGATGGTGGGGAGGACCGTCCGACCTTCGTAGTCGTCCCGATGGGCGAACTCGTACCCCGCCGCCAAGATCTTCATCCCGATCTCTTTGAAGAGGTCCTGGTAGTGGTGCGCCCGGGAACCGCCCACGAACAGCATGGCCGTCTTCCCCGCGACGCGACCCTTGATTTGTTCCTGGACGCTCCGGACCTTGGACATTTCTTCTTCGATCACCTTTTCCACCCGGGCCGTCAACTCCGCGTCGTCAAAATACTTGGCCACCTTGCGAAGGGATTTGGCGGAGGATTCGGCTCCGATGAAGTTCACCTTGAACCAGGGGATGCCGTACCTCTTGTCCAACATGTCGGCGACGTAATTGATGGACCGATGGCACATGACCAGGTTCAGGTCCGCGTTGTGGGCTCCCGCGAACCCGTCGTAGGTGGAGTTGCCGCTGAAGGTGGACCCCAGCGTGATCCCGCAACGCTCGAACAAGTCCTCGATGACAAAGGCGTCTCCGCCGATGTTGTATTCACCGAGCATGTTGACGCAGAACTTCCCCTTCCGCGCCTCCGGCCCCTTGCCGATGACGTGCTTGAACAGCTGGTTGTTGGCGATGTGGTGGCCGGCGGACTGGCTGACCCCCTTGTACCCCTCGCAACTGAACCCGAACACGTTGATGCCGAGCTTTTCCGTCATGTCCCGGGCGACGGCGTGAACGTCGTCCCCGATCAACCCCACGGGGCAGGTGGAGAAGATCCCGATGGCCTTGGGTTTGAAGATTGCGTAAGCCTCCTCGACGGCTTGCCTCAGTTTCTTCTCTCCCCCGAAGATGATGTTTTCGTCCTGCATGTCGGTGGAGAAACAGTAGGGCATGTAGTTCTCGTCCGTCTCCGACGTCGGGCGCGTCTGGTTGCGGCGCGTGAGCCACGAATAGAAACCGCACCCGATGGGTCCATGGGTCAGGTTCAGGATGTCCCGGGTGGGACCCAGGACGACGCCCTTGCATCCGGCGTAGGTACACCCCCGCTGGGTAATAATCCCCGGGATCGTTCGCACGTTGGCGCCCATGGTCTGTTTCGGTTCCGCCGAGGGGCTGTTGACGAGCAGTTGTTTGGCCCGTTTGCGTCCCGTCTTCACGGGATAACGTTGGACGATCTCTTCTTTCACTTCGTTCGAATCAACCGCCGTCTTTCCGTTTTCGTTCGTCATGGCCGTCTCCTATTCGTCCAATACCAGGTCGCCGATTTCTCCCGTCCGGACGCGGGTGGCGTCCAACACGGGGAGGACGAAGATCTTCCCGTCGCCCGCGTTCCCCGTCTTGTTGACGGTGATCAGGGTGTCGATCACCCGCTTGGCCGCGTGGTCCGGCACGACGACGGTGATCAACCTCTTGGGGACGAGCTTCGGCCCCCCGCCCAAGAGCGCGATGGCTTCCTCTCGCCCTTCCTCCGCGCCTTTCATCAGCCGGAAGTCCACCTGGCCCTTGCCCCGGCCGAGGACCCTACCCGTGGCCGTGAAGGACGAGATCCCTGCGGCCGAGAGGGCTTCCTTGGTCTTGTTCATCATGTTGATGCGGATGACCGCCATGACCTCTTTCATAAATCCTCCAAAGATTTCACGGACCTACGATTCCTTGACGCCCGAACTGACCGTGTACACTTCCATCACCGGCGAGACGAAGATCTTTCCGTCCCCGTAGGCCCCGGTCTTTTCCGTCCGGGCGCTTTCCATAACGGTCTTGATCACGAAGTCCTTGTCTTTGTCGTCCACGACCATGAGCAGCAGCTCCTTGGCTAATTCATCGTAGTGGACCTGTCCCACTTTCAATCCGCGTTGCTTTCCCCGGCCGAAGACCGAGACCTTCGTGACCGCGGGGAACCCCGCTCCCATCAGCTCCGACAAAACCCCGTCCACCTTCTCCGGACGGACAATCGCGCGTACCATTACCTTTGACATGAATTCTCCTCCTTTATAAATATTTCGTTCCGCACCGCCGTCACCCCGGCGGAAGCCGG